>DATFPJ010000112.1:0-11362 GCA_035264865.1 Solirubrobacterales bacterium | reverse complement strand
AGGGCGCGAAGCTCCGCGCCGATCTGCTCGTCAGTCAGCCTCATCGATGGACCTCCTCAGCTTCTCGATCACCCGGTGAAGCCGGGTGCCTGCGTTCGTCTCGCTGGTCCGGACCACGGCGGCGATCTCGGCGTTGGAGAGGCCGGCGAAGAACTTGAGAGCGACCAGCTCCCGCTCTCGTCCGCTCAGCGAGTCGAGCGCCTGTTGCAGCAGGACGCGGTCGATCGCCGCCTCGGCGGGGTTCGCTCCGAGCGCAGCCTCCGGGCGAGCCCCGGGTGGCTCGGCGACTTCGCCGCCCGGCCCGGACGCCTCCCCGCGGAGGTCGGCCGCTTCGCCGTCGGCTATCGCCCTCGCCCGAGCTCCGTGGGCGAGCCTGCCCCGCCGCCGCAGCTCGTCGAGCGCGGCGTTGCGGGCGATGCCGAAGAGCCAGGCGCGCGCCGAGCCGCGCCTTCGGTTGAGCTGGCGGCGCTTGCGCCAGGCTCGCTCGAATGCCTGCGAGGTGACTTCCTCGGCGGCGGAGCGGTCACGGAGGAGACCCGCGACGTACCCGTAGACGTCGTCGCGGCTCTCGCGGTAGAGCGACTCGAACGCGGCGCGACTCTCATCGACCTTCTCGGGTGCTGTCGCGACCGCGGCGGTGCTCACACCGGTACTACGGCGCAGGAGCCGTTCCATCACACGGACTGTTCATACACCCAACATCGGCTCGGAACCGGCGAGCCGATAGTGGCGCCCGGTCTACGCGGCTTCGAGCAGCGCGGCGTCCAGCCGGCCCTTTGCGCCGGCGTCGAGCTCGGCCACCGGGTAGGCGGCGCGGATCGACTTCGCGACCACCTCGACGAGGCGGCGGAGATCCTGCTTCGAGATGGACAGCGGCGGCATCAACACGATCACGTCTCCCAGCGGCCGGACGATCACCCCGCGCCGGCGGGCCTCCAGGACGACGCGGTGCCCGACCCGCAGCTCGGGATCGTGCTCGCCGAGGTCGATTCCGACCATGAGGCCGCACTGGCGGACCTCCTTCACTTCGCGCATCCGCTCCACGCTGGAGAGCCACTCCGAAAGCAGGCGGATCTTCGGCTGGAGCCTCACCAGCGTGCGCTCCCTCTCGAAGACGTCGAGCGAGGCGATCGCCGCCGCGCAGGCGAGCGGGTTGCCCGTGTAGGTATGGCCGTGGAAGAACGTCTTCAGCTCCGTCGGCGAGCCGAGGAATGCGTCGTAGATCCGCTCGGTCGCGAGCGTCGCGGCGAGCGGCATATAGCCCCCGGTTAGCCCCTTGGCGACGCAGAGCAGGTCCGGCGAGACACCCTCCTGCTCGCAGGCGAACATCGTGCCCGTGCGCCCGAATCCGGTCGCGACTTCGTCGCAGATGAGGAGCGCCCCATGGCGGTCACAGAGCCGCCGCACGGCCCGCAGGTAGCCCGGGGGGTGGGTGATCATCCCGGCGGCGCCCTGGACCAGCGGCTCCATCACGACGGCCGCGACCTCCTCCTCGCGCATGGCAAGCAGCCGCGCAATCTCGTCGACGTTCCCCGGCTCGGCGCGGTGCGCCTCGAAGAGCAGCGGCGCGAAGGTGGAGTGGAAGACCGGCATCCCGCCGACCGAGACGGACCCGATCGTGTCGCCGTGGTAGGCGCCCTCGAGGCAGATGAACGAGGTCTTCCGCACGTGCTGCCCGCCGCGGTGTTGCCAGTACTGAAAGGCCATCTTGAGTGCGACCTCGACCGCGGTCGATCCGGAGTCCGAGTAGAAGACGCGATTCAGGTCGGGCGGCGCGATCTCGATCAGCCGCGCCGCGAGCTCCGCCGCCCCGGGATGCGAGAGACCGAGCATCGTCGAGTGCGCGACGCGGTCGAGCTGGTCGCGGACTGCCTCGTCGATCGCCGGATGGCGGTGACCGTGCACGTTGCACCACAGCGATGAGACGCCGTCCAGATAGCGGCGCCCCTCCGCGTCGATCAACTCGGTCCCGTCCGCGGACTCGATCATCAGCGGCTCCTCGGCCACCCAGTCGCGCTGCTGCGTGAAGGGGTGCCAGAGGTGATCGTGATCGAGCCGCGCAGCCTTCTCCATTCCCTGGCGCCCAACATATGACCGGGGCCGGATGGACTCTCGCGGGCTTCCATCGGGACCGCTTGTCGCGTGACCTACTTCACAGATCGTTCCGGCTGCGAAAAGGTTGCAAACGTGTAACCTTTGCGTTGATGGAAGCAGCGACACGCAATAGGGTCAGGATCAAGGACGATCTGGCGCTCAAGATGGGCGCCCTGATCCTCCGCTGCATGGGCTCTCAGGGCGGCGAGGTGCTGCGGGTGATCGACGAGAGCGGCCTCACCTTCGTCCAGATGAAGGCGCTGGTCGAGCTCCAGTCGCCCGGCGAGCACACCGTCACGGCGTTGTCGGAGCATCTCGGGATCTCCGCCGCCTCGGCCAGCCGCGCCGCGGACGGCATGGTCCGCAAGAAGCTCGCCACTCGGGTCGAGGATCCGAGCGATCGGCGCGTCCGGCAACTCGCGCTGACCGCGAAGGGCCAGCGCCTCGCCGACCGGATCATCTCCGCCCGTCTCGCCGGCCTGGAGGACTTCACCGGGTCCCTGGACTCTGATGAGCGGCAAAAGCTTGAGTCGGCCCTCGACGCCCTCATGGAGCGTCCCGAGATGGCCGAGATCTACGCCAACTACGAGAGGAAGGTCCGCCGATGACCCGCTACCGGCACCTGATCACGGACGACAACCGCAAGTGGTGGACGCTCGGAGCGATGTGCTTCGCGCTCTTCATGGTGATGCTCGACAACACAGTCGTGAACGTCGCCCTGCCATCCATTCAGCGCGACCTTCACGCGCAGATCTCCGCCCTCGAGTGGGTCATCAACGGCTACACCCTGACCTTTGCCGTCCTGATCGCGACCGGTGGCCGCCTCGGCGACATCTTCGGCCGGCGGCTGATGTTCCTCGCGGGCGTGGTCATCTTCGCGGTCACCTCGGCGACGGCGGGCCTCGCGCAGGACCCGGCGATGCTGATCGCCAGCCGCGCGATTCAGGGCATCGGCGCGGCGCTGATGATGCCCGCGACGCTGTCGATCATCACGCACGCGTTCCCTGCCGCTGAGCGTGGGAAGGCGATCGGCACGTGGGCCGGCGTCTCCGCACTCGCGCTCTCGATCGGTCCGGTCGTCGGCGGATTCCTGACCGAGTACGTCAGCTGGCGCGCGATCTTCTTCATCAACCTGCCGGTCGCCGCCGGCGCGGTTATCGCGACGATCTTCGCGGTCAGGGAGTCGCGTGACGAGACCGTCGACCGCCAGGTGGACTACCCCGGCGTGGTGGCCCTCACAGCGAGCCTCACGGCGATCGTCCTCGCGCTGATCGAGGGCAACAGCTGGGGATGGGGATCCCCCGGGGTCCTCGGTCTGCTGATCGGTGGCGCCATCGGCCTGGCTGCATTCGCGGCGATCGAGCTGCGGGTGGCCGCGCCGATGGTCGAGTTCGGACTCTTCCGGACGCGCCAGTTCATCGGCTCGAACCTGGTCGCGTTCATCATCACCTTCGCCATGATGGGCACCTTCTTCTTCATGGCGATCTACATGCAGGACATCCTCGGCTATGGGGCGCTCGAGGCGGGGATCAGGTTCCTGCCGACGACGATGGTGATCGCCGTGGTGGCGCCGATCTCAGGACGGCTCGCCGACCGGCTCGGCCCCGCCACGCCGATGAGCGCCGGCCTGGCCGTGCTCGCGGTCTCGATGTTCCTCTTCGCGGGGATCGACACGGCGACGACGTACTCCGCGCTGATAGTCCCGTTCGTGCTGATGGGATTCGGCATCGCCTTGGTTATGTCGCCGATGTCCACCGCGGCGATGAACGCCGTCAGCGTGCAGAAGTCCGGGGTCGCTTCCGGCGTCCTGCAGATGTCCCGCATGATCGGCGCCTCGGTGGGCGTCGCAGCCACCGGGGCGATCTTCCAGGCGCAGCTCGGCTCCGGCTTCGACCCCGGCCAGCTGGCCACTGCGCCCGAGCAGGCGCGCGCCACCTTCGTCGACGCACTTGGCAGCGCGATGCTGCTCGCGGCACTCGTCGTGGTCGCCGGGCTCGTCGTCTCGCTCACCCTGGTCCGCGGCGCCCGCGCAAGGCGGGCGGATACCCGCACCGCCGCCGAGGAGAGCGCGGCCGCTGTCCCCGAGGCCGCCGCCGCGGAAGAGGCCACGGAAGCGGTCGCCGCCTAGTCCGCGATTACGCGGCTTCGAGCCGGCGCTCCGTCCAGGCGGGGCCGAGCGCCGGCCATCCCTCCGGCCTGCGCAGGTCGAGCTGCGGGAGCGTCCTGACCGCCACTCGGCCGATCCGCTCGATCGTCTCGAGGTTGGAGCGCTCCAGGGGGGAGGGATCCGCCGGCCAGCGGTTGAGCACGACACAGGCGACCTCCAGGCCGGCTGCGCGGACCGACTCGACGGTGAGCAGCGTGTGGTTGATCGTTCCCAGGCCGGGATCGGCCGCGACCACCACCGGGAGCGCCAGGTCCCGGGCGAGGTCGCGCACCAGATACCCGGGAGTCAGCGGGACCAGGAAGCCGCCGACGCCCTCGCAGACCAGCAGGTCGGCAACCCGACCCGCCGCCAGCGCCGCGCCCCGTAGGCGGTCCGGGTCGATGGGCTCGCCCGCCAGCTCCGCGCCGAGATGGGGGGAAACCGGCGGCCCGTAGCGGTAGGGGGCGATCTCATCGTCCTGCTGCGCGGAGCCGGCGGCGAGACGCAGGAGGGCGTGGTCCGGCAGCTCGTCCGCGCTCGCCCAGGTCTCCGGCGCGGGCGGATAGTCGACGAGGCCGCTGACGGCCGGCTTGAAGACCGAGACGCGGCTGCCCTCGCGGCGGGCGGTGTTGGCGATCGCGGCCGCGACCACAGTCTTGCCGACCTCGGTCCCGGTACCGGTGACGAAGACGCCGCGCACGCTCAGGCGGCGGCGCGGAGAGCCGGCTGGTCCCGCATCGCCGCGCCGATCAGGCGCGCAGCCTCCGCGAGCTCCTCCGGCCGGTGGGTGGCCATCGCCGTGAGCCGCAGCCGGCACGTCCCCTCAGGTACCGTCGGCGGGCGGATCGCCTGGGCGAAGACGCCCTGCTCGAGCAGCAGCTCGCAAACCGCCATCGCCCGGTCCGCCTCCCCGACGACCAGCGGCACGATCTGCGTCTCGTCGCCGAGCGGATTGACGCCCTCCGCACGCAAGGAGCTGCGGAGCGCGAGGGCGTTGGCACGCAGCCGCCCGACGCGCTCCGGACGTTCGGTCAAAAGCTCCAGCGCGGCCGTGGCGGCGGCGACCGCGGGTGGCGGGGGCGCCGTGGAGAAGATGAAGGGCCGGGCCGAGTTCACCAGGTAGTCGGCGAGCTCGCTCGAGCCGCATACGTAGGCGCCGTAGCCGCCCAGGGCCTTGCCGAGTGTTCCGACCATCACGTCGACCTCGCCGGTGAGGCCGGCGGCGGCGACCGAGCCACGCCCCCCGGGGCCCAGGCAGCCCGTGGCGTGGGCCTCGTCCACCATCAGCCGGCAGCGATGCCGGCGCGCGAGCTCGCCGAGCTCCGCGAGCGGTGCGAGGTCCCCGTCCATCGAGAAGACGCCGTCCGTGACGATCAGGGCGGCTCGGCCTCGCGCGCCGCGCAGGCCCCACTCGAGGTGCTCCGTGTCGGCGTGGCGATAGATGAAGGTCTCCGCCTTCGCCAGCCGGCAGCCGTCGATGATGCTGGCGTGGTTGAGCTCGTCCGAGAAGATCACCTCGCCGCGCCCGGCGAGGGCGGCGATCGTGCCGGTGTTGGCGAGGTATCCGGAGCCGAAGAGGAGCGCCGCCTCCGTGCCCTTGAACTCGGCGAGGCGGGCCTCGAGCTCGGCGTGGATCGACATCGAACCCGAGATCAGCCGGCTCGCGCCGGCGCTCGTTCCGAGGCTGAGTGCGGCGTCGGCGGCCGCCTCGCGGAGGCGGGGGTGGCCGGCGAGCCCGAGGTAGTTGTTGGAGCAGAGCAGCAGCACTTCCCGCCCGTCGAGCAAGACGCGCGGGCCCTGCGGCCCCTCGATCAGGCGAAGGCGACGGCGCAGCCCGCTCGAGTCGAGCTCGGCGAGCCGTTCCTGTATCTCGATCAATCTCCCCAGCCCGCGGGCTGCGGCTCGGTGTCCGAGGGCTGCGGGTAAGCGGGGACCTTGCCCTTCTTCTTGATCACCCGCAGCTGCGTTGACGGATCCCACATGTTCACCTCGGCTTGGCTGTCGATCAGCTCGTCCACCGGCGTCCGAGGCGTCTCGCCCTCGAGCCAGCCGGAGCGGTTGTCCGGCCGCGGGTCCGAGCCGTTGTCGGGCTGACGCGCGACGTTCAGGCCGAGCCCCTCGAACATGGCGCGATCCTCCGCGGGCTCGACGCCGAGCGTGGTGAGGAAGTTGCCCATCATCACACCGTTCAGCCCCGCCTTGACGGCGAGAGGCGCGAGGTCCTGGAGGTTCTCCACCCGGCCGCCGCAGAGACGGAAGAGGGCGTCCGGCAGGATCAGCCGGAAGATCGCGACCCACTTGACGACGTCCCACGGGTCCATCAGCTCGCGATCTCCGAACTTGGTGCCGACGCGAGGGTTGAGGAGGTTGATGGGCACGGAATCGGGATTGACCTCGGCGAGCTCGAACGCCATCTCGATTCGCTGGCGCGGTGACTCGCCCAGATTGAGGATGCCGCCGACGCAGGTCTCGAGCCCGGCCTCCTTCACCGCGTCGATCGTGCGCAGCCTGCCCTCGTAGCGCACCGTGGTGGAGACCTCTGGGTAGTACGACCGCGCGGACTCGACGTTGTGGTGCACCCGCTGGATCCCGGCCTGCTTGAGCTGCCGGGCCCGGTCCGCCGACATGTGGCCGATCGACGCGCAGCGCTTCAGGCTCGTCTGCTCGGCCACCAGCCGAGCTCCCTCGAGGACCTTGGCGAAGTCGCGCTTGGAGAGGCCCTGACCCTGGGTGACCATGCAGAAGCGATGTGCGCCGGCGGCCTCGGCCGCCTTGGCGTGCTCGAGGATCTGATCGGGCTCCATCATCGCGTGCATCGGCGTGTCCGCCTCCGCGTAGCGTGACTGGGCGCAGAAGCCGCAGTCCTCCGCGCAGCCGCCCGACTTGGCGTTGACCAGCGAGCACATGTCCGTGGAGTCGCCGAAGCGGTCCTGGCGTACTTCCCAGGCCCGCTCGACGAGCGCGCCGATCTCCTCGTGGTCCGTCAGGGCGCCGAGCTCGAGCGCCTCTTCGAAGCTGATCAGGGGCGGCACCCCTCGAAAGTTATGAACGGGGGCGGACGCCTAATCCCAGCTGAAGTCCTCGATGATCTCGGCGTCACCCTGTGCGCGGGGGCTGACCGCGAGCAGCACGAGGTCCTCGTCGCCGGCCTCGAAGGCGCGGGTTACCTCGGGGCTGACGCGGACCGCGTCGAGCTCCTTGACCTCCTCGACCTCGTCATCCAGCTTCACGCGACCGCTGCCGGAGATCACGACGTAGATCTCCTCGGCCGTCTGATGCCGATGGGCGAACGCGTGCCGCTTGCCCGCCCTGACCGTCTGAAGGGAGATGCCCGTCTGACTGGCGTCCAGGTCGCCGTGCGCGAACCGGGCCTCCTGCACCTCGCCGAATCCCTGCGACGCGGCCAGATCCTCGACTTCCTTGAGGTTCTTGATCGTGTAGCTCATGGCGTTCGAGCCTATACGTTGGGTGCGTGTTGGGAGCGATCCTCACGGCTCTCGCGGTCATCACCAGCGGCCCGGCCCTGACCGACTACCAGCTCGCCGGAGCGCGCGTGCTCACCGGCTTTCCGGGTCATCACCCGCCCAAGGCGCTCCGCCAGATGATCCGAGAAGGTCAGGTCTCCGGTGTGATCCTCTTCGACCGCAACGCGAGCAGCCGCCGCGCGGTGCGGCGGCTGACCGCCGAGCTGCAGGCGATCCCGAGGCCGGCGGCCACGGACCAGCCGCTGCTGATCACGGTGGACCAGGAGGGCGGGCTGGTGCGCCGCCTGCCGGGTCCTCCCAAGCTCTCGGCGACGGCGATCGGCGCGAGAGGCTCGCGCTTCGCCACGCGGATCGGCCGCGCGACGGGGAAGAGCCTGCGCTCGATGGGGGTGAACGTGGACCTGGCCCCGGTCCTCGACCTGGCGCGGCCCGGCAGCGCCATCGCCGGGGAGCTGCGGACGTTCGGGCGGTCTCCCGGGAGTGTCTCGTCGCGCGGCGTCGCCTTCGCCCGCGGGCTCGCCGCCGGCGGCGTGGCGGCGACCGCGAAGCACTTCCCAGGTCTGGGAGGCGCGAAGGTCAACACCGACAACGCCGTTCAGAAGGTGCGGCTCTCCGCCGAGGAGCTGCGGCGCGCGGACGAGCGCCCCTTCGCCGACTTCGCCGCGGGGGGCGGTCGGCTGGTCATGCTCAGCACCGCGATCTATCCCGCGCTCTCCGGCAAGCCCGCTGCCTTCTCGCGGGCGATCGCGACGGGGGAGCTGCGGGACCGGCTGGGGTTCCAGGGCGTCTCGATCACCGATGCGCTCGGCACCGTCTCGGGCCGCACGGTCGGCGGCCCAGCGCGTGCGGCGAGGGCGGCCGCTGCGGCCGGGGCTGACCTCGTCCTCTTCACCGACCCCCGCTCCGCCGCCAAGGCGCAGCATGGCCTCACCGCGGGGCTGCGGGACGGGTCGCTGGACCGGGGCGAGTTCGAGCAGGCGGTGGCGAGGGTCCTGGCGCTGCGGAGCGCCATCAGACGGGTCGCGCCTAGCGGCGCGCCCTCGCCCTAAGCCGCTTCGCGCATCCCCTCGACCTCGCGCGCCTCGGCGAGCCGGTTGAGGCCGCGCTCCTCCAGCTTCTTGACCTCGCTCGGCTTCAGCTCGAGCCGGCGTGACGCCTCGCGGAGCGGCGTGGGCTCGTCGCCGTTGATCCCGTAGCGGAGCTGGATCACCTTGCGCTCGTCGTCAGGCAGTTCCTGGACGGCCTGCCGCAGGGCCTGGTCGCGCAGGCTGACCGCGACCTCGTCGGAAGGGCCGCTGCGCTCGTCCTGGATGAACTCGCCCAGCGAGGCGGCGTCCTCGTCCCCCACGGGCCGGTCGAGGCTGGTGACGACGCGCGTCAGGTCGCGGATCTCCTCGACCTGCGCCGGCTCGAGCTCCGCGGCGGCGGCAACCTCCTCGGTGGTCGGATCTCGACCGAGCTTGGTCGCGAGCTCGCGCTCGATCCGCATCACCTTGCGCTCGCGCTGCGCGACCTGGTTGGGGACGCGGATCGTGCGCTCCTTGGACTCGAGCGCTCGCTGGATCGCCTGCCGGATCCAGAAGGTCGCGTAGGTCGAGAACTTGTAGCCCTTGCGCCAATCGAACTTCTCCGAGGCGCGGATCAGCCCGAGGATGCCCTCCTGGATCAGGTCCAGCAGGTTGAGGTCCTGGCGCATGTAGCGGCGCGCGTTGGAGACGACCAGTCGCAGGTTGGAGTTGATCAGCCTGTCCTTGGCCTCGAGGTCGCCGCGCTCGACGGCCTGCGCAAGCTCGATCTCCTCCTCCTTGGTGAGCAGGGGATAGCGGCGCATCTCGTTGAAGAAGAGCTGGAGCGCGTCGGTCGTCTGCTCGGCGAGCTCGACGTTGCGGTAGCCGGCGGGCTCCGCCGCCTCGCGGCCGCAGTCGTCCTCGATCGAGAGCCCCGTGGCCTCGATCCGCTCGTGCACCTGCTGTTCCTCTTCGTCGGTGAGGTTCATCTCCTGGACCAGCGAATCGACCTCTGAGAGGTCGACGCAGTTCACGGGACGCCCGGCCTCGATCAGAGCGGCGACGCGCTCCTCTACAGCCGGTTCCAGCTCCACTGCTGTCGGGTTCATTTCCTCAGGCATGGTTGCCCCTTACACAGGGTCGCAAACCGCACTCGTTAGCGTGCAGGACCGCGTTTGTGCGGGACGCGGGACCAGGACGGTTTTCGCGCGCGGGCGGCAGGCTGCGCGAGAGACGGGCGAGCACGCCCCTCCCGGAGCCGGCCGAGGCCGGGTAGCCCTAGCGCCCCTTCCAGACCGGTTTGCGCTTCTCGGCGAAGGCCGAGATGCCCTCGCGAAGGTCTTCCGAGCGGAAGCACGACTCGCGCAGCTCGATCAGCTCGCGCTCCTGGTCCTCGCTGAGGCGCGGGTTGGCGTTGAGTGTGTCGATCGCGTGCTTGTTGCCCTTCATCGAGAGCGGGGCGTTGGCGGCGACCTCCGCCGCCAGCTCGATCGCGGCCGTCTCGAGCTCGGCGGCGTCGACGACCTCGTGGACCAGCCCGATCTCCTCGGCACGCTCCGCATCCACGTTCCGCCCGGTGAGGAAGAGCTCCTTGGTACGCGGCATACCGATGGTGTCGATGAAGCGCCGCAGGCCGGTGTGACCGTAGATCAGGCCGAGCTTGGCGGGAGGCATGCCGAGCTTGGCCCCGCCGGCGCAGATCCGCAGATCACAGCAGAGCGTCAACTCGAGGGCGCCGCCGAGAGCGTGCCCGTTGATCGCGCAGAGCACGGGCCAGGGATGTGCCGCGACTGCCTCCAGGCCCCTGGCGAAGGGATGGGCGACCAGCGACTCGGCCTCGGTCTCGAACTCGTCGTCCGAGAAGCCGCCGATGTCATAGCCGGCCGAGAAGATCCCGTCGGCGCCGGTCAGGATCACGCAGCGCAGCTCGATTCCGCGGTCGAGCGCCGGCATCGCCTCGGCGATCCCGTTCAGCGTGTCGTGGTCCAGCGCGTTTCGCGATTCGGGGCGGTTGAGCGTCAGCCTGGCGACGGCCTCGGCCGGATGGTCGAGAAGCAGCTTCCCGCCCGCAAGTCGTTCCGCCATCGAGGAGTTGAGGCTATTCGAGGACGACCAGGACGTCGCCCTCGGAGACGGACTGGCCCTCCTCACAGCGGATCTCCGCGACCTTGCCGGGGTCCTCCGCCTCGACGGGCATCTCCATCTTCATTGACTCGAGGATGACGACGGTGTCGCCCTCGTCGACCTGGTCGCCGACGGAGACCTCGATCTTCCAGACGGTGCCGGTGATGTGGGCTTCGACGTCCGCCACGAGCCGCCGGGACAATATCCGGCTTCCATGCCGGAACCGGAGCGGGTCGTGATCGTGGCTGCGAGGAACGAGGAGGAGAGGATCGGGGACGCGCTGGACGCTCTCCGCTCAGTCTTCCCGGATGCGCGCCCGATCGTCGCGGACGACGCCTCCACGGATGCGACGCGCGAGCGGGCGATGGCCCATGGGGCGTGGCTGATCTCGCGCCGCCGGCCGCACGGCAAGGGGGCGAACGTGGGAGCGGCCGCGGAAGCGGCGGTGGGGGAGTTCGGCGATCGGACGACCGCGCTGCTCTGCGATGCGGACCTGGGCGCGAGCG
>DATFPJ010000111.1:0-2738 GCA_035264865.1 Solirubrobacterales bacterium | reverse complement strand
TGGCGGACGCCGCCGCCGACCAGGCCGCCAAGCTGCTCGCCGATGCCGAGCGTCCGGCGATCATGGCCGGAAGCAACCTCTACTGGGCGCGGGCCGAGACCGAGCTGCGCGAGCTCGTCGAGGCGCTCGGCATCCCGGTATTCCTCAACGGCCTCGGGCGGGGCTGCCTGCCCCCCGATCACGAGCTCTATTTCTCCCGTGCCCGCGGCGAGGGGCTGAAGGGCTGCGACGCCTGTCTCGTGATCGGCGTGCCGCTCGACTTCCGGCTCGGCTTCGGCGCCTCGATCTCGGACGAGGCGAAGCTGATCCAGCTCGACTTCGCCCCCAGCCGGCTCGAGAAGACCCGCCAGCCCGACCTCCTCCTGCAGGGCGAGATCGGCGCGACGCTCGCTGCGATCCGCGAGGGCGCGCGCGGAGACCCGCGCCGGACCTCGGGCTGGGTCGAGCACCTGCGCAAGGTCGAGACCGAGAAGCGGGCCGAGGAGCAGGAGCTGCTCTCGGACGAGCGAGCACCGCTCCACACGATGCGCATCTTCAAGGAGCTCGGCGAGTTCCTCGATCGCGACGCGATCGTGGTCGGCGACGGCGGCGACTTCGTCAGCTTCGCCGGCCGGGTCTGGGAGACCTGGGAGCCCGGCACCTGGATGGATCCAGGCCCCTACGGCTGCCTCGGCGCCGGCCCCGGCCAGGCGATCGGCGCGAAGCTCGCCCACCCCGAGCGCCAGGTCTGCCTCCTGCTCGGCGACGGCGCCTTCGGCTTCTCGGGGATGGAGTTCGACACGATGGTCCGCCACCACCTGCCGATCGTCGCGGTGATGGGAAACAACGGCATCTGGGCGCTCGAGCACCACCCGATGAAGTTCCTCTACGGCTACTCGCTCGCAGCCGAGCTCCGCCCGGAGACCCGCTACGACGAGGTCGTCTCCGCCCTCGGCGGCCACGGCGAGCTGGTCCGCTCCCCCGACGAGCTCCGCCCGGCCCTCGACCGCGCCTTCGCCTCGGGCAAGCCCGCGCTGGTCAACGTCCTCACCGACCCCGAGGTCGTCTACCCGCGGCGGGCGAATCTGGCGTAGTGGGCCGGCTCCGCGAACGCTCCGACAGGCCCTCGACAGCTCTCGTCACCGGCGCGACCGGGTTCATCGGTGGACGGCTTGCCCGCGAGCTCGCGGGCCGCGGCTGGGAGGTTCGCTGCCTGGTTCGGGATCGGGGCCGAGCCGAGCACCTGGCCGAGGAGGGCCTCGAGCTCGTGGAGGGCGACGTGCTCGATGCCTCGAGCCTGCGCGGCGCCGGGGACGGCGTCGACGTGGCCTACTACCTGATCCATTCGATGGGCCGCGGCGGGTCCGGAGACTTCGAGGAGTTGGACCGTCGCGCGGCGGAGAACTTCGGCCGGCTCGCCTCCGAGGAGGAAATCGCGAGGGTGGTGTACCTGGGAGGCCTCGGCGACGATCCCCGCTCCGCCCATCTGCGAAGCCGGCACCGGACCGCCGAGATCCTGGGAGAGGACGGCCCGCCGCTCACCTACTTCAGGGCGGGGATGGTGGTGGGACCGGAGAGCGAGTCCTTTCGGACTCTCCGATACCTCGTCAAGCGCCTCCCGGCGATGATCGCTCCCGCCTGGCTCGCGACACCGACACAGCCGATCGGGATCGAGGACGTGATCGCCTACCTCGCCGGCGCTCCTGAGGTGGAGGGCTCCGCCGGACGGGAGGTGCAGATCGCAGGTCCCGACGTCCTCACCTACGGCGAGATGCTGGACGAGATGGCCAAAGCCCTCGGGCTCCGCCGCCGCCCCAAGCTCCCGGTTCCGCTCCTCACTCCCTGGCTCTCCTCTCTCTGGATCGGGCTCGTGACGCCCGTCGATGCGGCCATCGCCCGACCGCTGATCGAAGGACTCTCCACGCCGACGGTCGTCACGGATCGCTCGGGCGCGGACCTCTTCGGGATCGAGCCGCTGCCGTTCGCGGAGACCCTCCGACGTGCGCTCGCCGAGGCGCAGGCCTAGGTAGTTCCCCGCAGCGCCTTCTAGGCCATCCGTCTAGCGGCCCGGATCGACTGAAAATTCGCCAGGGCCGAGTGCCCGCGCGGACCGATGTGCGTCTGACTCGTGTACGACGTCCGGACAGAGGTCAAGGCGCCGCCGAAGCTCGATGCCGAGCTGCCGGTCGTCTCCGCGAACGGCAACGGCTTCCCGCACGCCGAGAAGCTCCCCGAGCACCACAGCCGCTTCTACCTCCCGCTGCGGCTCAAGCTGCTCTTCGTCGCGCTCTGCAGCCTCGGCTGGGTCGGGTTCTCGCTCTGGCTCGCGATCCCCTGGATCGCCGACCTCGGACAGTCGATCACCGTCCCGCTAGCCGCGGCGGTGATCGCCGGCATCGCGATCATCCCGGGCTACCTCAACGCCCACCTGATCTCCTCGCTGCTCTTCGACAAGGCGCCGCCGCTTCGCTTCGACCTCGAGTTCCCCGCGATCACGTTGATCGTCGCCGCCTACAACGAGGCCGAGCAGATCCAGGAGACCCTCGACTACGCCTCGGCCCAGGACTATCCGGGCGAGCTCCGGATCCTGGTCGCAGACGACGGCTCCACCGACGAGACGCTCGAGCGGGCGGCGCTCAGCGCGGAGGCCGACCCGTGGATCTCGGTCCGCAGTTTCCCCCACGGCGGCAAGGCCAACACCCTGAACCGGGCGCTCGCCACCGTCGAGACGCCGCTGGTCGCGACCCTCGACGCCGACA
>DATFPJ010000110.1:0-5913 GCA_035264865.1 Solirubrobacterales bacterium | reverse complement strand
GGCGCCGCGATCAACCGCGACTTCGGCCGCCGCATCCTCTATCCGGGCGGCAAGGACTCGGACGAGATCTACGAGCCGGGCGTCTTCTACTGCAAGGACGCTTTCGTCGGGCTCGACACGATGGACGACCTGATCGACGCCGAGAAGCGCGCCGCACTGGTCGAGCGGGTGCGGGAGGAGGCGAGGGAGCTGCGCGAGAAGGCCGAGGAGCCGGATGACGCGCCCCCGACGACCGACCACTCGGTCCGCTCGGGCGCCCGCAGCGACGTCCCCGTACCCGAGCCGCCGTACTGGGGCGTCCGCGAGATCGAGGTCGACCTCGATGACGTCTTCCCCTATCTCGACCGCCACGTCCTCTTCAAGCTCCATTGGGGAGGGCGCGGCAAGAAGGGCGAGGAATGGCGGCAGATCATCGAGGGCCACAACGGCGAGGAGGGCTTCGCCCCGAAGCTCGAGCGGATGTGGCGCGAGCAGGACTACCTCCGCCCGCGCGCCCGCCTCGGCTACTTCCCCGTCGCCGCGGACGGGAACGAGCTGGTGATCTTCGATCCGGACGATCACGACCGGGAGATCGAGCGGCTCGTCTTCCCGCGCCAGCCCAAGCACGACCGCATCTGCCTGGCCGACTTCTTCCGGCCGCTCCAGCACAACTCCCTCCCGCCCCAGCGCGACGTGGTCGCCCTGCAGGGCGTCACCGTCGGCCCAGAAGTGACGGAGCGGATCGAGCAGCTGGAGCGCGACGGCGAGTTCGCCGAGCAGCTCTTCACCCACGGGCTGGGCGTGCAGGCCGCGGAGGGGCTGGCCGAATGGCTGCACTCAGAGGTGCGACGCGCGCTCGGGATCGATCCCGACCAGGGCCGGCGCTACTCGTGGGGCTATCCGGCCTGCCCGGACCAGTCCGAGCACGAGAAGGTCTGGCGACTGCTTGACCTCGAGGAGATCGGGATGACTCTCTCCGACGGCTTCGCGGTGATGCCGGAGCAGTCGACGGTGGCGATCATCACCCACCACCCGCAGGCCGTCTACTTCGGGATGAAGTCCGGCTTCATCCCCCCCGAGAAGGCGCCGGACGAGCTGATCGCCGGCACCGAGCGCGGCGGCGAGCTGCCGCCGGAGCGGGAGCCCGGCAACGCTGTCGTCGAGGCCGAGGCGACCGATCCCGCCTCCGAGCCGATTAGCAGCTGACGCTTCACGTATGACAATATGACTTTTTGAAGCCGCGGCCGCGGGACCGCGCCGCGGAGATCTAGTCGAGGAGAGAGTCATGGCAGTCGCGGTTGAGCAGCAGCAGAACCTTCTGATCGGGGGGGAGTGGGTCGGGGCGAAGTCGGGACGAGAATGCGAGCAGACGAATCCGTATTCGGGGGACGTGGTCGGACACGCGGCCTCCGCGGGCCCGGAGGACGTCGACCTCGCGGTGAAGGCCGCCGACGCGGCGTTCGAGGAGTGGGGTTTTGGGCCACCGGCCGCGCGCCGGGAGACCCTCACCAAGGCGGCCGACCTGATGCAGGAGCGCGCCGAGGAGATCGCCGCGATCGTCACCGAGGAGACGGGCGGCACCTTCGGCTGGGGCATGTTCAACGTCCAGCTGGCGAGCGGGATGATGCGCGAGGCCGGCGCCCAGGCCTACTCGGTCGTGGGGGAGGTGATCCCCTCCGACATCCCGGGCGCGATGGCGATCGCGCGCCGGCAGCCGGCCGGGGTCGTGGTGGGGATCGCGCCGTGGAATGCCCCGGTGATCCTCGGCACGCGCGCGCTCGCGACGCCGCTTGCCTTCGGCAACACGGTGATCCTGAAGGGGTCGGAGCTCTGCCCCAGGACCCACGCTCAGATCGTGCGCTGCGTCCAGGATGCGGGCGCGCCCGAGGGCGTCGTCAACTACCTGACTAACGACCCCGACGACGCCGCCGAGGTCGTCGACGCGCTGATCGCCCATCCGCGGACACGGCGGATCAACTTCACCGGCTCCACCAGGGTCGGCAAGATCATCGCCGAGAACTGCGGCCGCCATCTGAAGCGCTGCCTGCTGGAGCTGGGCGGGAAGGCGCCGATGATCGTAATGGCCGACGCCGATCTCGACGAGGCGGTGAACGCCGCCAACTTCGGCGCCTTCATGCATTCCGGACAGATCTGCATGGCGACCGAGCGGATCATCGTCGACAGCAAGGTGGCGGGCGAGTTCACCGACGGGCTGGTAGCGAAGGCGAGCTCACTGACCGTCGGCGATCCCAGCAACCCGGAGACGATGATCGGGCCGCTGATCAACAAGGCATCGCTGGAGCATGTCAGTGAGCTGGTCGAGGACGCCAGGTCAAAGGGCGCCGAGGTGAAGACCGGCGGCGAGGCCGACGGCCCCTGCTACAAGCCGACGGTCCTGACCAAGGTGACACCGGAGATGCGGGTCTACTCCGAGGAGTCGTTCGGCCCGATCGTCCCGGTCCTCGAGTACTCGGACCTGGAGGACGCGATCCGGACCGCCAACGACACTCGGTACGGGCTGGCGGGCGCGGTCTTCAGCCGTGACATCCCCACCGCGCTCGACGTCGCCCAGCGGATCGAGAGCGGAATCTGCCACGTGAACAACTCGACCGTTCACGACGAGCCCCAGATGCCATTCGGGGGAGTCAAGGAGAGCGGCTGGGGTCGGTTCGGGGGCAGCGCCGCGCTCGAGGAGTTCACGGACATCCACTGGACCATGGTGATGGGCCAGCCGCGCGAATACCCGATCTAGAGCCGCGCGTTGAAGGCGGCCCGATACCTGATCGAGCTGGCGCAGAGCGAGGGCGTCGATCGCGTCTTCGGCAACCCGGGCACCACCGAGCTGCCGCTGATGGACGAGCTCGCCAAGCTGCCCGAGGTCCCCTACTTCCTCGGCCTGCACGAGGGGACGGCGGTCTCGATGGCGGACGGCTTCGCCCGGGCGACGGGGCGGCCCTCCTTCGTCAACCTGCACATCGCCGCGGGGCTCGCCCATGGGCTCGCCAACGTCCTCAATGCGAAGCGGGCGCGCACGCCGATGGTGGTGACGGTCGGCCAGCAGGACCGCCGCCACCTGATCCGGGACCCGATGCTCGGCGGCGACCTGGTCGGCCTCGCGCAGGGGGCGTTCAAGTACGCGGTCGAGGTCAACCAGGCGGCCGACCTGCCGACCCTGATGCGGCGCGCCTTCCTGCTCTCCCAGACCTCGCCGACCGGGCCGGTGATGGTCTCGGTCCCGCTCGACGTGCTCGAGGAGGAGCTCGACGAGCCGATGCCGCCTCGGACGGAGGTCCGCGGCCTCGGCGTGGCCGAGGGCGTCGAGGACCTGGCCGAGGCCCTGCTCGGGGCGGGCGCGCCGGCGATCGTCGCCGGGGACGGCGTCGGGCGCGAGGGCGCGGTCGGCGACCTGGTCGAGCTGGCCGAGTCCGTCGGGGCGACTGTCTTCCACGAGCCGATGTACGACTGCGTCGACTTCCCGGCCACCCATCCGCTGTCAGCCGGGATGTTGCCGCCCGTCGACCAGCTGATCCGCGACAAGCTCGCCAAGCACGACGTGGTCTTCCTGGTCGGAAGCCACGCCTTCTCGGCCCACTACTACACCGAGGCGGGCCCGATCCCGGAGCGCACCCAGGTCCTGCAGCTCGACTCCGACCGCGCCGAGCTGGGGCGAAATTACCCGGCAGCGATCGCGCTCCACGGCGGCATCGGGCCGACGGTCCGCGCGCTCACCCGGATGACCGCGGGGCGCTGCCCGGAGGCTGAGGCCCGGATCGCCGCCGCGAGGAGCGAGCAGGGCGAGCGCTCCCGCCCCACCTCCCCTCCGCGCTCGGACAGCGAGCGGATGGACCCGGCCGCGGCCGCCGAGGCGCTGGTCGCGGGCCTGCCCGAGGACACGATCATGCTCGAGGAGGCGATCACCACCGGCCTGGAGGTCCGACGCGTCTTCGCAGCCGATCGCCCCGGTAGCTACCACCACTCGGTCGGCGGGGCGCTGGGCTGGGCGCTCGGCGCAGGGATCGGAGTGAAGATGGCCCGGCCCGAGGACCCGGTGGTCTCGGTCGTCGGCGACGGCACCGCGATGTACACGATCCAGGGCCTCTGGTCGGCCGCTCACTACGACGTGCCGCTCGTCCTCGTCGTGATGAACAACCGCGAGTACGCCGCGTGCAAGCGCGGCGTCGCCCGCGTCGTCTCCGGAGGCGGTGAGCGCTACGTCGGCATGGACCTGACGGATCCGGAGATCGACTTCATCGGCCTGTCGCGATCGCTGGGCGTGGACGCCCGCTCGGCTGCTACGACCGATGAGCTGACAAGCGCGGTGTCGGACGCGCTCGCCTCGGGCGCCCCGTCCCTGATCGACGCCGCCGTCGCCGGCACCCGCGAGGCGGCCTCCGGCCAGCCCGCAGAGCACCACGCAGCCGATCGCTAGGCACTCCTGGCGTCAGCCGCGGCCAACGCGACCGCCTGAGCCCTGATGATCGCCGCTGCACCAGGTAGTCCTTCTTCATGTCAGTCCAAAGCGGCGCTTTTCAATTGATGACCGGCGGCCGCCATTGCGGCCGCTTGCACGCGGAAGCGGCAGCCCCGCTACGCGCCGGGCGCTCGGTACTGGACTTGCTCGGCCTTGCGCAGGGCATCCATTGTCTCGTCGACGGTCAGGAGGACTGTTGTTTCGAGCGAGCTAAGCGCACCGCCGCCGCTAATCGCCAGCGCCACGGCGGCCATTGACACGTTGTCGGGGGCCTCCCAAAGGTTGTAGCCGTCGTGTGTGCCGAAGGCGTACCAGAACCCGTGGAGCTTCCCACCGACCGACTCGATGTACGACTGAGCGGCCTTCCGGCGATCCTCCGGGTTGCCGATCAGCCCGGCCCACGTCTCCGGCGTGTAGCTGAACCTCGATAGATAGAGCGGCATCATCCCTCCTCTCGTTCGCCGACCCGCGCGGGTCGGCGCTAGGCGCCGAAGTATGACCGGCGCCCGCGTGCTCGCTGGGCTACTGGTTCGCGCGACGAAGGGAAGTGAGCAGTGGTCGCTCGAGACCCTCGATAACTGCCGGCAGCACGCGAAAGCAAGGGAGAGGCCACCGCCTCAGGCGACGCAGGTGTCCCTGGTGAGGTGGCCGGATTCGGGGGATAGCCTTTCCGTGTGACAAGACCACCGCTGGACCCGGCGCGAGGTGCGGAAGTGGCCAAGGAACTCAGAGCCTTGGGCGTCAAGGGCATCCTCATCACCGCTGCGGAGCGTGGCTACATCACAGAGGTGAAGTGCGGGATGCCCAAGTGCTTCTGTCCCGAGGAGCTGGGTGGTGCCTGGCACTTCGAATCGGTCACCGAATACAGCGACTGGAATCCGACCCACGAGCATTTCCCACGCCCAAAGCGAGATGGGGGCCAGAGAACCCTCGATAACTCAATCCTTGCGCACCGGCTCTGCAACAGGATCGACTATTCGATCTTGGTTGGACGCTCACACGCGAGAGATCTCGAGAGAACAAGAAAAGCTCGCGAGGCGGCCGGCGAAGCCCAGGAACGTTTCACTTGGCATAAGGGTGATGCCACTTACACCCCGCCGTCACAGGATGACGGTGAGGAAGTACCTGCCGAATCCAACGAGGACGAATAGACCCGGATCGCCTCACCTCAGCCTACGTACGGGCTCTCGCTCCGCGCGAAGCGCAGCAGCGGACTTCCCGCGCGTGGCCTAGGCGTCGGCGTAGGTCAGGAGGCGCGCCCGTAGCGCTCGTAGATCACGCGCGAGCCGAACGTCCTGGTCTCGATCAGGTCCAGCGGGACATCTTCGGTGGCCGCCGGCAGGAACGGCGTGCCG
This sequence comes from Solirubrobacterales bacterium, assembly GCA_035264865.1. Lineage (GTDB taxonomy): Bacteria > Actinomycetota > Thermoleophilia > Solirubrobacterales > 70-9 > DASUPK01. The sequence goes on along the minus strand of DATFPJ010000110.1, from coordinate 108 downwards.
CCCCCGACGAGGACGGGATGGCGGAACATGCGCAGCTCATCGACAAGACCGAGCTCGATGGCCGCCGCGGCCAGTCCGGCACCCCCGATCGAGACGTCCTTGTCGGTC
>DATFPJ010000109.1:0-21963 GCA_035264865.1 Solirubrobacterales bacterium | reverse complement strand
CCCCGCTCGCGGCTACAGGGATGGACCCCAAGACGAGGGCAGCAGACACAAACGATTTCTGCCTCGTGCTCACCCCCGAGCTGGTCGCGTCTGCCTACGCGGCCCGGGCGATTCGCGAGCACTTCAGGGCCCTGGCCGAGGAGACACGCAGGAAGCTGGTGGGCGTGGTCAGCGAGTTGGTGGAGCGCTCGGTCGAGCAGCGCCCGGACACGCCGATCACCGTGACGGCCGCGCTCGGGTCCGACTCGATCCGCGGCGAGGTCGCGGATCACGCCGGGTTCAGCACGTTCGAGATCCCGCTCGCCGACTAGACCAGGCCCGAGAAGAGTCAGATCCCGGCGCTCGCCTGCTCGACCTCGAGCAGCGCGACCTCGCAGTGCTGGACGGAGGTCGTCTCGCCCGGCTCGGTCACCTCTTCGCGAACGCGGATCGCCTCTTCCTCGCTCGCCCGCAGCGCCTGCTCGTCCTCCCAGAGCGAGATCACGGTGATCGCGCCGCTGTCGCGGTCGGTGAGGAAGAGGACGCCCTTCATCCCCTCGGTCTGCCCGGGCTCGGTCGGCAGCACATGCTTCTTGCGCTGCAGGTTCTCCTCGATGGCGTCGGGCCCGGCGCCCTCATAGCGCGTCACGCGAGCATGCATTTCGTCTCCTCTCGATGGTCGGGTGGGACCCCTGACCCTAGTTGGCGGGAGTAGGGTGAGCCAAATGGAGGTAGGAAGCCTCCTCGGCGAAGTGGGGCTGCCGGCACCGGTCGCGGAGCTGGCGGCTCGCGACTGGGATGCGGTGGTGGTCGGCGGCGGCCACAACGGCCTGGCGGCCGCTGCCTACCTGGCCCGGGCCGGGCACTCGGTGCTCGTCCTGGAGCGGCGGGAGCGGCTGGGCGGGGCGTGCACCCTCGAGCGACCCTTCGAGGACGAGCGCTTCCTGGTCAGCCCGTGCGCCTACGTGGTCGGTCTGCTCGACGGCCTCGTGATCGACGAGCTCGAGCTGCCCCGCCACGGCTACCGGGTCACGCCGGCCGATCCCAACCTCTGGTGCCCGTTCCCGGACGGGACCTCCTTCGCTCAGTTCCTCGACGACGAGGGCACCGCCGCCCATATGCGCGAGAACGGCTTCTCCGAATCCGACATCGAGGGCGCACTCGCCTACGAGGAGACCTTCGACCGGATCCGGCGGCTCCTTCGCGCCGGGCCGGCCGGAGACCTCTGGCGCGGTCCCTCGCCGAGTCGCGAGCGGATCGAGGAGATCTTGGGCGACGCCGAGCTGATCTCGATCGTCTTCGAGGAGCCGATTGCGGACACGCTCGCCCGGTACGTCTCGGACGAGCGCCTGGCCCACGCGCTCTTCGGCCAGGGCGTGATCGGGGAGTGGGCGGGCCCGCGCGACCCCGGCACCGCCTCCGTCCACCTGATGCACGGCATGGGGGAGGTCGAGGGGCACGGCGGCTCGTGGGGCTACGTCGAGGGCGGCATGGGCCGGGTCTCGTTCGCGATCGCGGACGCGGCCCGCGAGGCGGGTGCGACGCTCGCCGCGGGCGTGCCGGTGGCGCGGATCGTGCCGGGGGAGGGGGTCGAGCTCGACTCGGGCGAGCTGATCCGGGCGAGGACGGTCGTCTGCAACGCGGACCCGAAGCGGATGCTCACGATGCTCCCGGCCGCGGACGTGCCCGCCGACTACCGCGAGCGACTCGACGGTTGGGAGGTGGGCTCGCCGGTGGTCAAGGTGAACGCCGCGCTCGACAAGCTGCCGACCTTCACCGCCGCCGGCTCGGTCGAGCCCCACCGCGCGATGGTGACGGTCACCCGCGGCCTCGACCCGGCCCAGGAGGCCTTCGAAGCGTGCAAGCGCGGCGAGCCCTCGGTCGCCTGGGCGGAGCTCTATTTCCAGACCGCTTACGACCCCAGCGTCGCCCCCGCCGGCGGACATGTGATGAGCGCCTTCGCGCAGTACGCGCCCTACGAGCTGGCCGAGGGTGACTGGGAGAGCCGCCGCGACGAGATTGGGAACCGGGTCCTCGACCTGATCGAGACCTATGCGCCCGACCTGCGCGAATGCGTGGCCGAGACGCAGGTGCTCGGCCCGCCGGATATCGAGGAGCGCATCGGGCTCACCGGCGGCAACATCTTCCAGGGCGAGACGCTCCCCGATCAGATGTGGGACAGGCGGCTGGAGTCACGCACGCCGATCGACGGCCTCTACCTCTGCGGCGCCGCCACCCACCCGGCGGGATCGGTGATCGCGTTGAACGGCCGCAACGCGGCGATGGCCGTGCTGGAGGACGCCGGCGTCTCGCTCAGCCGTGCAGCCAGCTGACGCGGAACGCGCCGTGGCCGTCGACCGCTGAGGGAGCCGCGCGCGCAACGCCCTGCTGGGTGACCATCGTGATCGGCTGGGCGCCACTGAAAGAGGCGAGGGTGCCCGTCTGCCCGCTGATGGTCGCCGAGGTGCCGGTGAACGAGACCGAGCCGAAGTTCGTGAGCAATCCGGAAGAGGGTCCCTCCATGACCCACTCGGCGGAGGTGCGCTTCGCCTTCCTGGAGCGCTGCGTCGTCTGGAAGGTCTGCCCGGTGGTGTTGTTGGTCAGCCGCAGGACGAACGAGTCGGAGGCGGCGGTCACCTCGCCCGTGAAGGAGTCACCGGGGCGCACCGGGATGCCGATGGTGACCAGGCTCTTCGGATACATCTCATACCAGGCGTAGTAGAAGGGGGCGCCACGGCTGCAGTCGGTGTCGGTGCCGATCTGCTCGACGGTGTTGCTCGTGTCGCCGTCGATCCCGACCCAGGGCGAGGACCAGCTGTTCTCGCCCGCGCCGCAGCTCGCGGCCGGCTGGGTCCAGCTGCCAACGACATGGGTGGCATTGCTGCCCGGGACCGCGTAGCCCGACCAGTTCGTGCTCGTGCCCCGGCCGACCCCGTGCTTCGGGCCGTGCGAGTGCGGCGACGCGCTTCCCGCGGCGGGGATCAGGGCGAGCGCGGCGATGGTCGCCGCGACGCCCAGCAGTCCTATCCGGGTGCGCCTACCGATGCACAGAGGGTAGGCCCGACGCCGGCGGCAGTCATCCGTAATAGCCCGCCACCTGACCATCGCGGTCCGCCGAAGCCTCGACATGCGATTGTTGAAGTACGCGCAGATGAGCGAGGCGCAGGCACACAGAGTGGTGGTGATCGGCGGCGGGTTCGGCGGCTTGCAGGCCGTCCACCACCTGCGCCGCGCCCCGGTCGAGGTGACGCTGATCGACAGGCGCAACTTCCACCTCTTCCAGCCGCTCAGCTACCAGGTCGCGACGGGTGCCCTCTCGGCTGCGGAGGTCTGCTTTCCGCTGCGGTGGATCTTCAGGCGCCGCAAGAACGTCCGGGTGCTGATGGGAGAGGTGGCGGAGCTCGATCTGGATAGGAGGGCGGTGGTGGTCGAGCCCGGAGCCGGCGACGGCGAGCCGCTCTCGATTCCGTACGACACCTTGATCGTCGCCGGCGGCTCGCACTACTCCTATTTCGGACATGACGAGTGGCGCGACGTCGCCCGGGAGGTCAAGTCGCTGGAAAGCGCGCTGGCCGTGCGGGCGCAGATCCTGAGCGCCTTCGAGGCCGCCGAGCTCGAGGTCGACGAGGAGCGGCGCCGGGCGTGGCTGACTTTCGTGGTGGTCGGCGGTGGTCCGACGGGGGTCGAGATGGCGGGGCAGATCGCGGAGCTCGCGAACGACACCCTGCGGCGCGAGTTCCGCAACATGGACCCGGGCGAGGCGAAGGTGCTCCTGGTCGAGATGGTCGACAGGCTGCTCACGACGTTCCCGCCCAAGCTCTCCGCCAAGGCGGCCCGCTCGCTCGAGCACCTCGGGGCCACGCCCTTGCTCGGTCACACCGTGGTCGAGATCGACGAGAACGGGGTGACGCTCGAGGATTCGGACCGCCGCCAGGAGCGGGTCCCCGCCCGCACCGTGATCTGGGCTGCCGGGGTGACGGCCTCGTCATTGGCGCGGCGCCTCGGAGAGGCGACCGGGGCTGAGGTGGATCGAGCCGGGCGAGTCTCGGTCGCGTCCGACCTCACCCTGCCCGGCCATCCCGAGGTCTTCGCCCTGGGGGACATGGTCCTGGTGGTCGGCGAGGACGGCGAGTCCCAGCAGCTGCTCGGGGTCGCGCCGGTCGCGATGCAGGAGGGCCGCTACGTCGCCAAGGCGGTGCGGGCGCGGCTGCGCGGCCGAGAGCACGGGCCGTTTCGGTATCGCGACAAGGGCAACGTCGCGACGATCGGGCGCTCGCGCGCGGTGGCCGACGTCAAGGGCCTGAAGGTGAGCGGCTTCCTGGCCTGGGTGCTCTGGCTCGGGATCCACATCTGGTACCTGATCGGCTTCCAGAACCGGATCCTGGTCCTGATCCGATGGTCGTACAGCTTCTTCACCCGAGGGCGCGGCGGGCGGATAATCGAGGACTTCGAGGCGGCGGAGGGCGCGTCGCCCGCGCCGAAGCGAACCGAGAGGAGCGCCGCACCGCTTCCCTAGTTTGGGCAGGTCCTCGCGTGGAAGTACCTAGTCGACCAGCCTGGTCATCGGAGATTCGCGAAGAGGAGACGGGTCCATGGAAGGGACGACGACGGCGGGGAGGAAGACGAGCGAGCCGACCGATGAGCAGTCGCTCTCCGAGCTGACCAAGCAGCTCGCGGATCAGGCCTCGTCGCTTGCGCAGAAGGAGGTCGAGCTTGCCAAGGCCGAGCTCGCCCTGAAGGGGAAGCGGCTCGGGATCGGCGCCGGCGCCTTCGGTGCCGCCGGGCTGCTCGGGCTGTACGCGCTCGGCGCGCTGGTCGCGACCGCGATCCTGGCGCTCGCGATCGTGCTCGACGCCTGGCTCGCAGCGCTGATCGTCGCCGCGGGTCTCGGCGCGATCGCCGGGATCCTGGCGCTGGCCGGGAAGAACAAGGTCGAGGAGGGAACGCCGCCGGTCCCCGAACAGGCGATGGAGAGCACCAAGACGGACGTGGAGTACACGAAGCGCCGCGCCAAGGAGGGACGCCAGTGACCGAACAGCAACGTTCCCCAGAGGAACTCCGCGAGGACATCGAGCAGACTCGTGAGGAGCTCGGCGACACCGCCGCGGCGCTCGCGCAGAAGACCGACGTCAAGGGACAGGCGAAGGCGAAGGCGAAGGCGGCCAAGCAGAAGGCGAGTGAGAAAGTGAGCGAGGCCGCCGGCAAGACGCAGGCTGCGACCCCGGACTCGGCAGGCAGCGCATTGGAGCAGGCGCAGCAGTACGCCAGGGAGAACCCGGCGGTCGTGGCGAGCAGTGCCGCGTTCCTCGCGGGGTTCGTGCTCGGGAGACGCCGCTCCAGACGCTGAGGCGGCACCGGATACCCTCACGCCGAGGAGTGAGGGATTGATCTACCGAAGCCCGGTTCCGGACATCGAGATCCCGGACATGACGCTGGACGAGCACGTGGTGGGAGATGCCGCCACGCGTGGCGACCAGCCGGCGTTCATCGATGGCCCGACCGGTGACACCACGACCTACGCCGAGCTGGCCGCGAAGGTCGACGCCACCGCCGCCCTGCTGCAGGATCGGGGGATCGGCAAGGGAGACGTGGTCGGGCTGATCGCTCCCAACAGCGCCGAATGGGGGATCGTCTACCACGCGATCCTCCGGGCGGGCGGAGTCGTCACCCCGATGAGCCCGCTGCTGACGCCGAAGGAGAGGGACCGCCAGGAGACGGACTCCGATGCTCGGCTCGTGATCGACGACCCGCCTGCGATCGTCGCAGAGGCGACCCCGGGCGCGACGCCCGCGAAGGTCGAAGTCGATCCCGGCGACCTCGCCGTCCTCCCGTACTCGAGCGGCACCACGGGCCTGATGAAGGGCGTGATGCTGAGCCATCGCAACCTGGTCGCGAACATCGAGCAGGCCTGGACCTCGATGCCGTTGTCGCACGAGGACACGCTGGTCGGCCTGCTGCCCTTCTTCCATAGCTACGGCCAGACCGTCGTCCTCAACATGGGCCTGGCGAAGAGATCGACGATCGTCACGATGCCCCGCTTCGATCTCGACGATCTCCTTGGGATCGTGGAGGAGTACCGCGTCACCTGGCTTCACATCGTGCCGCCGATCGTGCTCGCCCTGGCGACCGCCCCGCAGATCGACGAGCGCGACACCTCCTCGCTCAAGATGGTGATCTCGGGTGCCGCGCCGCTCGACGCGGATCTGCTCCGGAGGGCCGAGGAGCGGATCGGGGCGCCGATTCGCCAGGGCTACGGGTTGACGGAGGTGAGCCCGGTGAGCCACAAGAGCCGGCTCGCCGACGTGGAGATCACGCCGCCCGGCAGCGTCGGGCGCCTGATCCCCAACACCGAGGCCCGCCTCGTCGACCCCGAGACCGGCGAGAACGTCCCCGTGGGCGAGGAGGGCGAGATCTGGATCCGGGGCCCGCAGGTGATGCTCGGCTACCTGAGCAACCCGGAAGCGACGGCGGCGACGATCACCTCCGACGGCTGGCTCCGGAGCGGCGACGTGGGCCGGGTCGACGAGAACGGGTTCTTCTTCGTCGTCGATCGCCTCAAGGAGCTGATCAAGTACAAGGGCTACCAGGTGCCGCCGGCCGAGCTCGAGGCCGTGCTGGTCGCGCACCCGAAGGTCCGCGATGCAGGGGTGATCGGCGTGCCGAACGAGGAGGGGGAGGAGGTCCCGAAGGCCTGCGTGGTCTGTGACGACGGCCTTGACGCCGACGAGCTGATGGCATTCGTCGCCGACCGCGTCGCCCCGTACAAGCGGATCCGCGAGGTCGAGTTCGTAGAAGAGGTCCCCAAGTCGCCTTCCGGCAAGATCCTTCGCCGGGTGCTGAGAGAGCAGTACGGAGCGGCGAAGGCGGCCACCTAGCCGCCGATATCCGGCTCAGTTCGGTGTGGAGGGGGGCGCGCCGGTCCGCAGCAGCGTCGAGAGGTAGATCACGACCGGGCTCGAGCCGTTGTTGCCGGCTTGGTGGATGGTCGAGGGCTGCTCGACGATCCACTGCCCGAAGCGGATCTTGCTGGTCTGACCCGCGCCGATCTTGCGGACGAGCGTCGGTTGTCGGAGGGGCCGCGCATCACCTTCACCGACCCCGACCTGACCGTGTAGGTGAGGACGCCCTTCTGGATGAAGGCCACCTGCGTGCCCTCGTGGTGGTGGAGGGCGATCTGGCTCCCGGCGGGAATCGTCACGCGCGAGAGGCCGAGCGTCCGGTGCTTGGCGCAGCGAGAACCAGGCTGAGCCTGAGCCGCCTCATCGCGGGCGACCCTACAGAATTGACCCGTGGACGACATACAGATCCTGATCGCCGCGCTGTTCGTCTCGGCCGCCCTCCTGAACGCGCTCGCCAACTGGCTCGACGTGCCCTACCCGATCACGCTCGTGCTCGGCGGCCTCGCCATCGGCCTGATCCCGGGCATCCCGGACATCACGCTCGACCCGGATCTGGTCCTGCTCGTCTTTCTGCCGCCGTTGCTCTACCAGTCGGCCTTCTTCTACGACCTGCGGAGCCTGCGCAACGACGCCCGGGTCATCAGCCTGAACGCGATCGGACTGACGCTGGCCACTGCCGCGATAGTCGGCGTGGTCGCGCACAATGTGATCGACCTGCCCTGGGCGATGTCCTTCGCTCTCGGTGCGATCGTCTCTCCGACTGACCCCGCGGCGGCCACCGCCATCATGCGGCGGGTCGGCGCCCCGCGGCGGATGGTGAACGTCCTCGAGGGCGAGAGCCTGGTCAACGACGCCGCCGCGTTGGTCACGTTCAAGGTGGCGGTCGCGGCCGCGATCGGGGAGGGCGTCTCCGCCTCTCACACCGTCCTGCAGTTCGCCGGCGACGCGGCGGGCGGCATTGCGATCGGCCTGGTGATCGGCTGGGGGATCGCCGAGATCCGCAAGCGCGTCGACGACGTCAACACCGAGCTGACGATCTCGCTGTTCAGCGCCTACGGCGCCTTCGTGCCGGCGGACCAGCTCGGCCTCTCCGGTGTCCTCGCGGTGGTCACGTGCGGGCTGGTGCTCGGCTTTCGAGCTCCTGAGATCGCCTCCCCGGAGAGCCGGATGCAAGGGTTCGCCCTCTGGTCGATCCTCACCTTCCTCCTCAACGCCACCCTGTTCATCCTGATCGGCCTGCAGCTGCCGGCGATCGTCGATGGCCTGAGCGGAGAGCCGGCCGGGCAGGTGGTCGGCTACACGGCGGTGATCTGCGCGGTGGTCATCGCGCTGCGGTTCGTCTGGATACACACGATGACCGGGATCATCCGAACGCTCGACCGGCGGCCCTCGCAGGTCGCACGACGCTCCACCTGGCGGCAACGGACGATCGGCGCTTGGTCGGGAATGCGTGGCGCGGTCTCGCTGGCGGCGGCCCTCGCCCTTCCCCTCCAGACGAACGCCGGCGATCCGCTGCCCGGACGCGACCTGATCCAGTTCATCACCTTCTCGCTGATCCTGGTCACGGTGGTGGGGGAGGGGCTTACGCTCCCCTGGCTGATCCGCCGGCTGGGGGTGATGGAGGACGGCGCCGACGAGGAGCACGAGGAGCTCAAGGCGAGGCTGGCGATCGCCCGGGCGGCGCTCGATCGCGTGGAGGCGCTCGAGGGCGAGGAGTGGACCCGGGACGAGACCATCGAGCGCGTCCGGGCTCTCTACCAATTCCGCAAGCGCCGGTTCGCTGCGCGGGCAGGAAAGCTCGAGGATGCGGACTCCGACGGGATCGAGGAGCGCTCGCTCGCCTACCAGCGCCTCATGCACGAGATCTACGCCTCGCAGCGCGCGGCCCTGGTCACCCTGCGAAACCAACGCCGGATCAGCGCCGACGTGATGCGCCGGGTCGAGCGGGAGCTCGACCTCGAGGAGTCCCGGCTCGAGGTCTAGCCGCGGCGCGATGTTCGACCACGTCGCCATCGCCGTCTCGGACCTGGCCGCGTCCGAGCGCTTCTACCGCACAGTGCTCTCCGTGTTGGGCATCGAGCCCAGCCACGCGGACGCCGCGCTCGTCGAGTGGGAGGACTGGGACATCGGTCCCACCGACCGCGAGCACCCGGTGACCCGCAGCCTGCACGTCGGCTTCCGCGCGCCGACCCGCGAGGCCGTGGACGCCTTCTGGCAGGCGGGGATCGACGCGGGCTTCCGCGACGACGGCGCGCCCGGGCCGCGCACGATCTACGGACCCGATTACTACGGCGGCTTCCTGCTCGACCCGGACGGCAACAGTGCCGAGGCCGTGCACTACGAGCGGTCGAGCCCGGTGCCGCCCGGCCGCATCGACCACCTGTGGATCCGCGTCGCCGACCTCGAGGCGTCCAAGCGCTTCTACGCGACGATCGCGCCGCACGCCGGGATCCACCGGGGCGACGACGAGCCGGGGCGCGTGCAGTTCACCGGCCCGGACTTCAGCTTCTCGCTGATCGACGACGAGCGCCCGCTCACGCAGCACGTCCACCTCGCCTTCCCCGCCGGGGACGACGCCACGGTGCGGGCCTTCCACGCCGCCGCGCTCGCCGCCGGATACGAGGACAACGGCGGGCCCGGCGAGCGCCCCGTGTACCACCCCGGCTACTACGGCGCGTTCGTCCTCGACCCCGACGGGCACAACGTCGAGGTCGTCAACCACAATCGCTGAGCCATGGACGACGCCGCATGCCACATCGCCCGCGAGGGCCTGGCCGCGCTCTAGCGCCGCCTGAGGCACGCCGCCGCCCTTGCAGCCGCCACGGTCTCTGACTAGATGGAAGCGCCGCCTTGGGCGGGAAGCGGGCGCTTGGCATGAGAAGCAGCGCTGCACCGGAGTCGTCCGCGTAGCATCGGGTCCATGTGGCGCTGGCTCCGGGCGTTGCCGCTCGGAACGCAGCTGTACTTCGTCCTATGGACCGTGCTGGTCCCCACGGGCGTTGCACTCCTGGTCGCCGGCGCCACCGTGCCGAGACTTGTGCTCCTGGTCCTCTTCCTCTTCGATCAGGCCGTCTCACACCGCTGCTGGCGGCTCGCGCCAAGGACCGGCATCGGGAGAGCCGCCGCAGCTAAGTCGGCCGGGGACGCGCGGCCCTTTCGGCCTGGCTAGTGCGCGGAGCCGTTCCCGCCCGAGTCTTCGCCGCCCTCCGACTCGGTCTCGGTCTCGTCCTCGCGTCGGACTAGTGCGCGGCGCGGATTAGAAGATCGGACATCGCCTGCATCCCGAACAGGTTTGGGTGCAGGGGTGCGGCGGGGGAGGCCGGGGCGGCCGGTTCGACCCAGCGAATCAAAGGCAGCTGGCAGGCGTCGTGACCGATGCCGGCGGCGTAGGCATCGACCAGGGTGGCGCCGTTGGCGGCGGCCTGCGCGGCAAGCATCCCGTTGAGCTCCTTCTGCTTGGCGCGCAGGTAGGGAACGTCCTCGTTCGTCACCGGTACCTGGGGCCAGCAGCCGGGGCCCTCGTCGGGAAGGATCGGCAGGTAGTTGAGCAGGTAGATCTGCGCCTTCGGGGAGCGGACGTGAATTCCCTGCAGCACGGCCGCGACCTTGGGCGCGGTCTCGGTAATGCGGGCGCTGATCTCGTCGCGACCGTCGACGACGTAGTGATCCTGGCAGGGCGTCCCGGTCGGGGAGGTACTGGAGCAGTTCTCGGCAATCTCGCTGAAGCCGATGTCGTTACCGCCGATCGTGATGCTGACAATCCGCGTGCCCTTGTCGAGGGCGCTGAATTGAGGCGGGTTCGGGCCCGGGTCGACGTTCTGGGTCTGCGTCATGTCCTCGGTCTCGGCGCCGCTGCAGCTGATGTCGCGGAACGCCTCCAGGCCCAGACTCGGCGCGGCGAGGTGCGGATAGTTGTGATCGGACTTAAGGCAGCCGAAGGGAGGAATCTGAAGCGGGATCAGCGGGCCGGCCGTGTACGAGTCACCGAGTGAGACGTAGCTGGGCGGCGCCGCGGCCGCCCCCGGAACGGCTATCGCAAGCGCGGCGAGTGTCGTGGCGGTCAGCGCGAGGATCGCGTGCCACAGTCGCGAGCTCGAAATCCACGCCTCCGCTTGCATGTCTCGCCGCACGGACATACGCGGCCCCACGGGTACCCGCTGCGCTGACGCCCGAAACCAGGTCTCCAAGCGTGGAGGAAGGCCCCAGCTAGTCCACGGGCGTGAGCACGTGCCCGACGGCTGGGTCCGACTTGCCGTCAAGCAGGTCCAGGTAGACGCGCTCGATGTCCTCCGCGCCCGAGCCATGCTCGACTGCCAGCCAGTCGCGGGCCCACTCGACATACGGACGCCAGGCCTCGGCGAGCCGGTTGTTCAGGCCTTCCGGCCCCCAGTCCTCCGTGCGCTTCGCCAGGCGGGTGGGAGCGAAGAAGAAGGTCGGGCTCGGGCCGGCGAGGTCGCCCGAGCCGCCGAGGTCGCCCTTGTGCGTGATCCCGACGGCCGCGGAGTGCTTGAGCTCGTCGCCCCAATGGCCGTGGACGGCGCTCCTCACCTTCGCGTCGCCCGCGACGTCGACGTAGATCGCCGGGTCGCGCTCGACCGTCTCAAGCTCCTCGTAGGGCACGACCCGGTCGTAGACGCCGAGGGACTCGGTGAACTCGACGTTCCCGGGCGAGGTGAGGCCGACGACCTCGATCCCCTCGCGCTGGTCGAGCAGGTAGGCGAGCGCGGAGGTCGTCCGGCTCGAGGCCGAGGAAAGCACGGCGAGCTTCGCGCCGAACATGCCCTCGTCGTCGAGGAAGTCGTCGATCAGAAACGAGGTGAAGTAGAGGGGCCAGAGCAGGATCTCGTAGTCCTCGTTCTCCTCTTCGTAGACCGCGTTGCCGTCCGTGCGGAGGTAGCGGTTGTACGCGGCGGGCAGGCCCGTGCGGTGCGGCGTCACGTCGACGAAGTCGGTCTTGCCGGCTCGATCCGGCCTGACGACGAGGTGGCTCGACGGCGGCAGGTAGCCGTACACCCGGGTCCCCTCGGGCACGCCGTCTGCTCTGCTGGCCGTGACGTCTGCGAAGCCCCAGACCGGGACGCGGGCCCACCCATCCTCCGCTGGGAAGAAGTTCCAGTAGTTCATCGTCTCGCCCATCAGGGCGTAGGTGATGTTGTTGGTGGTCAGCCCGAACGAGTCGACGCCGAGCAGGACCTCGCCGTCGGAGAGCTCGGGCGGCTCGGTCTGATCGAAGCGGGTCTGGTGGAGGTCGTCCTTGCGGACCAGGAAGTCGATTGGGGCAGCTTATTTGGCCGCCGGCGCCTTCAGCCTCTCCTTGGCGCGCAGCAGCGCTCGATCGGCGGCCGCGTGCAGGCTGAGTGCGTCGCCGATCGTCGCCGCGACGCCGTAGGAAGCCGTCACGGACCCGCCTCCGAGCCGGGCCTCGGCAAGCCTGGCGACGAGTCTCTCGGCTGCGATCTTGCCGCCGTCGAGGGTCGTCTCCGGCATCAGGACCGCAAACTCGTCGCCCCCGATCCGGAAGGCGTCGTCCGTCAGGCGGGAGGAGTCGAGGACGCGGGCGACGCCCTTGAGCACCTCGTCTCCCGCCGGATGCCCGTCGCGGTCGTTGACGGCCTTGAAGCCGTCGAGGTCGAAGAGGCAGAGGGCGAGCGGATGTCCGTAGCGTGTGCTCCTCGCGGCCTCGATCACCCGCCGCTCCTCGTAAGCCCGGCGGTTGAGCAGGCCGGTTAGCGCATCCGTCCTGCTCTCCAGCGCCTTCAGCTCGTAGAGCGACGCGTGGGCCATCTGCGCGGACATCGCCTCGCTCAGCAGGTTCAGCGTTTCGATGTCCGGTCCTCCGAATCGGCGCGGCTCAGGCGAGTACACCTTGAGCACGCCGACGGAGACTCCGTTGTGGGTCAACGGGACGCAGATCATCGAGCGGGCGTTGACGCCCTTCGACGCCCGGCGGTCGATCCGAGGATCGATCTCGGTGTCCTCGCAGTAGATGACCTTCCCCTGGTCCAACGAGAGTCCCGAGAGGCTCGTCTTGCGGTTCAGGCGGATGCCGAGGTAGGGAGTGGCCTCGCCGGCCGTCGCCGCGTAGACCATCTCGTCCCCGTCGGGGACCTCGATCACTGCGGAGGTGGCCTCGGTGATCTCCTGCGCCCGGCTCGCGACCAGGTGCATCACCTGGTTCGTGTCGAGATCCGACGCCGCGATCTCGCTCTGCGCCCTGATGATGGCCATGAGGCGGTCTCGATCCCCCTTCATGCCTAACTAATCGGCAGGGCGGGTACCGACTTTTAGCCATTTGGACGCATGGTGGGCCGCGAATTTGCCCGGCTAGGCCGCTACGAGCGCGTTTTCACGCCCGTTCCGTCACGGTCGCTGTTTGGCCATCCCGCGTCGTGGTAACCGCAGTCATTCGGGAATTCGGAGGAGATTGGAGGTCGGACCATGAACGGACGACTCTCCGCGCTCGATGATTCGTTTCTGGCGGTCGAGAACGCAAGCGCCCACATGCACGTCGGGTGGGCCGCGACGTTCAAGTCGCCCGAATCAGGCAAGGCGCCTCGATTCGACGAGCTGCGGGACCACATAGCCAGCCGGCTCTGCCGAGCCCCTCGCTACAGGCAGAAAATCGCCTCGGTGCCATTCGGGCTCAATGCGCCGATCTGGGTCGATGACCAGGGCTTCGACGTCAATCGCCATGTGCTCCGCTCGAGCGCCACGAACTTCTCGGACCTGGTCGATTCCTGCATGTCGACCCAGCTGCGCCGCGACCGCCCCCTCTGGCAGATCTGCGTGGCGGAGCGCCTGGCCGATGGACGCATCGGCGTCGTCGGCAAGGCCCACCACTGCATGGTCGACGGCATCGCCGCCGTCGAGCTCGGCTCGCTCCTGCTGGATCCGACGCCGGATCCGCCGCCTCCGGTCAGCGATCAGTGGCTCCCGAGGCGGGCGCCCGGCGCGGTCCTTCGATTCGCCGGCGGCCTGATCGACCTGGTCAAGGAGGAGGCATCACTCGTCACGCTCCCGGTGCGCGTGGTGCGGTCACCACGGCGGATCGGAGAACTGGTCGAGCCCGTGCGGCGCGCGCGAGGGGCGCTCGTGCGCTCGCTGCGCCCATCCGAGCCGCGCGAGCCGCTCAACCAGCCGATCACCGGCGCCCGCCACCTGGCCTGGTTCAGGCGGCCGCTTGCGGATCTGAAGCGGATCGGGCGACCGATGGGTGCGTCCGTCAACGATGTCCTGCTCGCCGTGTCGGCCGGCGGCGTGCGCAACTTCCTGCGCGGCCGCGAGCGCGAGCCCGCGCCGCTCAAGACGATGGTTCCGGTCAACGTGCGAGGTGGCGACGAGACCACCGAGCTCGGCAACCGGATCTCGTTCGTGTTCGTCGATCTGCCCTGTGACGAGCCCGACCCGATCCGGCGGCTGCAGCGCGTGCGTGCCGACATGGCGGAGGCCAAGGAGGCCGGGATCCCGGAGGGCGGCGATGCCGCGCTGGCGGCGGTCAAGTACCTTCCGCGACCGGCGCAACACGTGCTCACCCGCAGGATCGCCAGCCCGAAGACGTTCAACCTGACCGTGTCCAACATCCCGGGACCGCGAGAGCCGATGTACATGCGGGGGTGCGAGCTCGAGGTCGCCTACCCGGTGGTCCCGATCGCCGACAAGCACGCGCTCTCGATCGGGATGACGACGATCCGGGACCAGGCCTGCTTCGGTCTCTACGCCGCGAGCGAGATGCTGCCGGATTCCGACGAGCTCGCCAGGGCGGTAGAAGCCGCGATCGACGAGCTGCTCGAGCACGTCACGCGCTGAGACTCGGCTCCCGCGGGCGCTGATCGGCGCGATCGCGGGGATCGAAGCGGCGCTGATCGTCGCCGGCACGGTTCTGCTCGCGGGGGGCGCGATCGGCCTCGCGCTGATCGGCGAGAGGCGGGGCGCCGGCCGGCCTAGAGCTCGAGCCAGAGCTCCTGGGCGAGGGTCCCCTCAGGGAAGACGGGGTGCGGCTCCTCCTTGGTCTGCGTGAAGCCGGCCGCGTCGTAAATCCGGCGGGCGCTGTCCAGGGAGCTGTTGGTCCAGAGGACTAGGCGCGTGTAGCCGTGCTCGCGGGCGAAGCGAATGCACTCCTCGACCAGGCCCCGACCGAGACCGTTCCCCCGGGCCCAGCTCTCGACGAAGAGCAGCCGGAGCTGGGCGACCTCGTCGGACTTGCGCACGCAGTAGACGGCCCCGGCGCGTTTTCCCTCCAACGCGGCGACCCAGGCCGCCTCTTGCTCCGGGTCGTGCTGCTCGAGGTAGCCCGCGATCACCCGCGCGACCAGGGCGACGAACGGCCGCCCCCACCCCTCCTCGTCCTCGTAGAGGTGGGCGTGCCGCTCGAGCACCCAACCATGGTCGCCGAGCTCAGCCTCGCGAATCTCCACACGCCCTGATCCGCTTCTCACGATCGCTCAGTCTGCCACCGCGATTGTGTGCACTTTCCCGCCCTATAGGGGGCTAAGTGCACGAAATCGAAAACGGCCGGCCCCGGCCCCTCTTCATTGCCGCTGTTCGTCCCGCCCATCGAAAGGGGCCCCACCGGGGGCCCCTTTCATTGCCGGTGTTCGAAGCACCCGGCGCTACCGGATGAAGAGCATCTCCGCGTACTTCGGCAGCGGCCAGAGGTCGTCCGGGACGATCCTCTCCAGCTTGTCCGCCGCCTCGCGGACGCGGGCCATCGCCGCGACCTGCTTGTCGCGCGCGTGGATTGCGAGGTCCATGCCCTCGACGCCCTCCGGATACTGGTTGGCCTCGTCGAGCTCCTTGATCGCGGCGACCAGCTCGTCGACCAGCGGCGTCGCCTCCTCGGTCACCGCGTCGATCCCCGACTCGTCGCCCAGGGCGAGGTACCGGAGGGCGGCGGGCAGGATCATCGTCCGGGCGATCGAGTCCGCGGTCTCGGCCTCGATGTTCGCGCGGATGATGTACTGCTCGAGCCAGACCTCGTAGCGGGACTCGAGCTCGCGATCGTTGAGGACCTTGTACTTGCCGAACATCGCCTTGGTCGGCTCGGCGAGGATCTCGGGCAGCGCATCCGGGGTCGTGCGCAGGTTCTTGAGCCCGCGCTCCTCGGCCTCCTTGTGCCAGGCCTCGTCGTAGTTGTCGCCGTCGAAGATGACCTGCTTGTTGCCCTCGTAGGTCTCCTTGACCACCTCGGTCACGGCGGTGGGCAGGTCAGCGGTGCCCTTCGCCTCGAGGCTGTCGGAGAGCTCGTCGATCGCCTCGGCGACGATCGTGTTGAGGACCGTGTTCGGGAAGGCGAGCGACTGGCTCGATCCCACCGCGCGGAACTCGAACTTGTTGCCCGTGAAGGCGAAGGGCGAGGTCCGGTTGCGGTCGCCGCCGTGCATCGGAAGCGGCGGGAGGACGTCCGCGCCCAGTTCGAGGTACGAGCCGGGGGTGTGCGGGTCGCCCGAGCCCGAGGAGATCGCCTCGAAGACCTTCGTCAGCTCGGCGCCGAGGAAGATCGAGATGATCGCCGGAGGCGCCTCGTTGGCGCCGAGGCGGTGGTCCTGGCCAATGCCCGCGACCGAGGCGCGGAGCAGGCCCTGGTGCTTGTTGACCGCCCTGATGACCGCCGCACAGAAGAACAGGAAGTTGATGTTGTCCGCGGGCGTGTCGCCGGGATCGAGCAGGTTGCTGCCCGTGTCGGTCCCCATCGACCAGTTGTTGTGCTTGCCTGAGCCGTTGACGCCGGCGAAGGGCTTCTCGTGCAGGAGGCAGACCAGGCCGTACTTGCGCGCGACCCGCTGCATGACCTGCATGGTGAGCTGCTGGTGATCGGAGCCGACATTCGAGTTCTCGAAGACCGGCGCGATCTCGTGCTGGGCCGGCGCCACCTCGTTGTGCCGGGTCTTGATCGGCACGCCGAGCTTGGCCAGCTCGTACTCGAACTCCATGATGCAGGCGAGGACCCGCTCCGGGATGACCCCGAAGTAGTGGTCATCGAGCTCGTGGCCCTTGGCCGGCTTGGCGCCGAACAGCGTGCGCCCGGTGGTGACCAGGTCGGGACGGGCGTAGAAGTAGTTCTCGTCGATCAGGAAGTACTCCTGCTCGGGCCCGACGGTCGTGAACACGCGCTGCGCGCTTTCGTCACCGAGCAGCTTCAGCGCCCGGATCGCCGAGCGGGAGAGCGCGTCCATCGAGCGGAGCAGCGGGGTCTTGGCATCGAGCGCCTCGCCGGTCCAGGAGACGAACGCGGTCGGGATGCAGAGCAGCGCGCCGTTCGGGTTCTCGAGGATGAACGCCGGGCTGGTCGGGTCCCAGGCGGTGTAGCCGCGCGCCTCGAAGGTCTCGCGGATGCCGCCGGTCGGGAACGAGGAGGCGTCCGGCTCGCCCTGGATCAGCTCCTTGCCCGAGAACTTCGCCAGCCACTTGCCCTCCCGGTTGGGCTCGAAGAAGGAGTCGTGCTTTTCGGCCGTGAGGCCGGTGAGGGGCTGAAAGACGTGGGTGAAGTGAGTCGCGCCGCGGGCCAGCGCCCACTCCTTCATCGCCTCTGCGACCGCGTCCGCGAGCGAGACGTCGAGGGCCTCGCCGTGCTCGAGCGTCGCCTGGAGCTTCTGGTAGACGTCGTTCGGGAGCATCTGCTCCTGGACGGCGGGGGTGAAGACGTTGGCGCCGAACGGGTTGTTGTCTTCCTGGGTCAGGTCGACGGTGCCGAGGGCCTCGCCGTTCGGGCTCCAGCTGGCGGAAATGACATTCTGAGCGCGGGTCTTGACGAGCATCGTCGGGGCAGCCTCCTCGCAGGCTCGGCGCGCCACGGGGCGCGCCGAGGTTGATTCACACGAAACGACGCGGGCAGATTAGACGCCCGGGGGCCATTCGGCCATTGTCCCCGCGTATAAAAATCGCAATTCGCGGTTCGACACGAGTGCACGAGCCGCATCGGCCGCAGGGATGACGCCCGGTGGCAGCCGTGAAAAGATGCAGGGGCGCAGGACGCGCTTCGTGGCGTCTCAAAAACGGGAGGCAGACGTGCCGAGACGAAGGCGAATCAACCTGGCGCTGGTGCTGATGGCGATCGCCATCGTGCTCAATCTCATCCTGCTGTTCGGCGGCGAGACCTCGCCCGGCTGGCCGCTGGCGGCGGTCATCCTGCTCGGCGCTGCCGGGGCGGCGCTGCTCGCACAGCCGCGCGAGTACTAGCGGCGTCGTCAGCAGTTCCGGGTAATCACGACCGGTCGGCACAAATTACGGATGTGCCGGCCGGCGCCGCCTGGGATCCTCGCCGCTGACGATGGCCGAGCAGCGGTCGTTCCTAGGGGACGCGGGCGAGGAGTTCCAACAGCCGAGCACGATGGCTGCGGTGCTCGGCGGGCTCTTCCTGGCCGGGGCGACGATCGGGGCCGTCTCACTGGTGCTGCCGCACCCGGGCGCATTCGATTCCACGGGTCTGTGGAGCAACGTCGCGGTCGCGTACGTCGGCGCCGCCGCCGTCCTGGCGCTCCGCAACCACCTCCCGATCTGGTCGCTGCAGCTCTTCGTGGCGCTCGGGACGGTCATGGTGACCCGCGCCGTCTACTACGGGCACGACCCGAGCGGCTACTACACGATCTGGTACCTCTGGATCGGCGTCTACTCGTTCTTCTTCTTCGGGATCCGCCGGGGGACCGCGCAGGTCGGGTTCGTCGGGCTCGCCTACGGATGGCTGCTGCTCAGTGAGCTCTCGGGCGACACACCGGCCGTCCGTTGGGTGGTGACCGTCGGCAGCATCTTCGTGGCCGGCTTCCTGGTCGACCGGCTCGCCGCGCGGACGCGGCGCGAGACGATCGCGGCGGCCCGCCGGGCAGCGAACCTGGAGGCGGTCGGCGAGGTCGCGCGGCAGCTGGCCATGCAGAGTGACCCTCGGGCGGTCGGCTGGGCGATCTGCTCGGCGGCGACGCGGACGGCACACGCGTCGGCGGCCGTGCTCTGGCGGCCCACCACGGCCGGGGACGCGCTCCAGGCGACCGCGAACTCCGGCGCCGACGTGGAGGGCACGACGATCCCGTTCGTCACCCCAAGCTCGGGGGCGATCCAGGCCTTCACCTCCGCCCGCGAGCGGTTCTCCGGCAACAGCGGCGGCGATCCGGCCCAGGAGCTCCGACCGGCCTTCGATGCGGGCGCCGCCCTCTGGTATCCGGTTCTCCGGGACCGCGACACGGCCGTCGGCGTGCTCGCCGTGTACTGGCGCGAGCCGCTGACCGAGCTCGGCGAGGAGGCGCGGCGTGCGGTCAAGCTGCTCGCCCTCGAGGCCGCGATCGCGATCGAGCGCGGTGAGCTCCTCGGCCGCCTGGAGGTCGCGGCCCGTACCGACGACCTCACCGGTCTGCTCAACCGACGGGCCTGGGACGAGGAGCTCGGCCGTGAGCTCTCGCGTGCCGATCGCTCCAGCTCGCCGCTCTGCGTCGCGATCCTCGATCTGGACCGCTTCAAGCAGTACAACGACGCGCACGGCCACCAGGCGGGCGACCGCTTCCTGAAGCAGATGGCGAGTTCCTGGAGCCGGTGCCTGCGCTCGGGGGACACCCTGGCCCGCTACGGAGGCGAGGAGTTCGCGCTGGCGCTGCCGGACACCCACCTCGCGCAGGCCGAGACGATGCTCGAGAGGCTGCGCGAGTCCCTGCCCGAGGACCAGACCTGCTCGGCGGGCGTCTGCTGCTGGGACGGGGAGGAGAGCGCCGAGAGGCTGACCGCGCGAGCGGACACGGCCCTGTACGCGGCCAAGGGCGCTGGTCGCGACCGGATCATCTCGACCTGATCGGCGGCTAGCCGAGCAGCAGGTCGTCGGCGCCCTCGGGCTTTCCAGCGCTGCGCGATGGCCGCGAACGGGATTCCGACGAACCACGTGCAGGCGGCCAGGGTGGTCGAGATGAACGCGATCGGGATCGAGAGCACGAAGAAGAACACGGGCGCGAGGGACATCGCGACGCCGTAGCGGTGGACATCGCTGGGCAGCTTGCGCTCCAGCAGCCAGTGATTGTGCGCATGGCTGAACAGCACGACCTCCATGCCGCTGACCAGGGCGACGTTGACCGCGTAGATCGCGGTCGTGAGCGGGTTCTCGAAGTACTCGCCGAGCAGCGCGGTGGGGAAGGGGAGAAAGGCGATGAACGCGAGATAGACGAGGTTGAGCGCGATCAAGGTCCGTCCAGTCGCGCGAGCGCTGAGAAGTAGGTGTGGTGGGCGAGCCAATAGCGGCCGATCACGGCGAAGCTGATGAAGAAGCTGATGAACTTGGCGCTGTCGTCGTTCAGCTTTTCCGCCAGCTCGTGGACGCTGCCGGAGTCGCCAAGCGTCGGGACCGCGAGGTCGACGACCAGCAGCGTCATCGCGATCGCGAACAGACCGTCGGTGAAGGTCAGCGTGCGGGCGAACTCGACGCTCTCGCGGCCGTACGTCCGTCGCGGCGCGAGGTCTTCCTGCACGGCTTAGCCCGTTAGAGGCCGAGGTCGCGCAGGAATCCGGGCTTGAGGGCGGCGAGGTTGACGAACGCCGGCAGCGGCATGTCGTCCGGGTTCCCGCGGACGCCGACATGAGCGCCATCCGGCACCTCACCCTCGAGCCGCCTGCCGAGCTCGATCGCCGCCTCCTCGGTGGTGGTTCCCACCAACAGGTAGCGGAAGCGCCGCTTCACGGGCAGGTCCTCGCCCCGCAGGCGGTCGGCGAGCTCGAAGGTGTCGCGGACGTGGGGGAGCTCGATGACGACCTCCCACGGGTACTCGCCGTAACTCGCCTCGCGCACCCCTTGCTCCTCGTTCTCGCGCAGCTCCTGCGCCAGCGCGGCCTCGTCGTCGGGCAGGGGCTCCTCGGCGTCCTTCCACTCCTCCGCGACCGGGTGCCAGCGCATCAGCCGCACCGTCCCCACGAGCTTCTCGCGGTCCATGATGTCCTTCACGACCCGCTCGGCCTCCTGGGCGCTCTGCTCGTGCCAGGCGTAGACGAAGAGAAAGGGACCGTCGCGGGTGACGATTACGCTGCCGCCGATGCGTTTCCGGGCCTCGTTGTCGAGCTGGAGGTCGTGTAGCGCGCCGGAGAGCGTGTCAGCGTGCGCGTCGCGGTCGAGCGCGACCTCGACCCGCCACTCGTCGCGGCTGCGGGGCGGGTCGTTTCGGTCGCTCACGTGCCCACCTTATTCGACGTCGATCAGCCGGCCGTCGGGCCCGAGGTTGATCACGGTGGTGGGACCGATCTCGCTCTCAGCGCCCCACGACTCGTGGATGTGGCCGCAGACCGCCAGCCTGGGCCGCTTGGCTTCGATCGCGTCGAGGATCGCCTGGCTGCCCAGGTGGTCGCCTGCGCTCGACTCATCGCAGTGGCCCTTCGGCGGCGAGTGGACGACGAGCACCGCACCTTCGGGGCATCCCGCCAGCCGCTCGGCGGCCTGCTCGTCGTCGAGGTCGAAGCTCCAGTCCCAGGGCGTGATCGGCACGCCCGCGCCAAGGCCGTAGAACTGCGTTCCCTCGATCTCGGTCCCGTCGCCGTGCAGGACGGTGGCGGCGTCCCAGCCCTCGCAGGCGGCGCGAAGCGCGTCCTCGGTCTCGTTGTTGCCGGGAACGAGCACCGTGGGAGTCGAGATCGGCTTGAGCGCGTCGATGGTCTCCTCGAGGCCCTCGTGGACCGAGGCGAAGTCGCCCGCGGCGATCAGCACGTCGGCCTCGGACGAGCGCTCGACCAGCCGGCCTGCCTGCCCGGTGTCGCGGTGAAGGTCGCTGAAGGCGAGGATCTTCACGGCTCGCAGTCTGCCACCCGGCCGAGTTTCGCGGTCGTCTCAGAGGGGGATTACGGGTGCACATTGACCACGATGCTGGAGACCGAAGCGCCCGATCAGCCGGATGAGGTCGGCCCTCCGCGCCCCGAGGAGGACGACGCGGAGCGGGATCGCCCGCCGGCGCCCGACGGGCCGGTCCCGGCAGAGGCCCCCGAGGTCCCCGCCGGGGAGCCAAAGGAGGGCTGAGATGTACGGAGCATTTTCTGGAATCAGTTTCGGGCTGGTGGCGTTGATCTTCCTGATGGTGATCGCGCTGGCTGTCTTCGCCTCGCCGCTGCTCGCGGTGATCATCGCCCTGGTCGCGGC
>DATFPJ010000108.1:0-12774 GCA_035264865.1 Solirubrobacterales bacterium | reverse complement strand
CTCCGGGACCTTGGAGCCCACGAACACCGGCATGAGGACCGGGGCGATCAGGATGAAGAGCGCGGTGAGAGCCCCGAGGATCAGGGTGACGAGGAAGATCAGGGTCGAGGCGAGACGGAACGCCTCGCGCCTGTTGCCCTTCTCGAGTTGCTCGGTGAAGACCGGCACGAAGGCGGCCTGGATCGCCGCGTCCGCGAACAGCGAACGGACGAGGTTCGGCACCTGGAAGGCGATCGTGAAGGCGGACATCGGCCCGTTGATGCCGAAGTAGCTCGCCGCGACGATCTCCCGGACCAGCCCCGCGACCCGGGAGAAGGCGGTCGCGATCGAGAAGAAGGCGGTCGATCGGCCGAGGCGGCCCTGCTTCGCGTCGAACTCGGGCGGGACGAACGGCGTCTGCGGCGTCGGCGCCGGGATCGCCATGAACGTCGAGGTGTCCATCGACACGGCCTCGTAGCGGCGCTCGATCCGCTCCGCCTCGGAGTCCGGCTCCACCGCCGGAAACTCCCGCGTCGACGGGTCGAATGGCTCGGCGGGCGCCGGCGGCTCGCCCCGCAGCCGCGGATCGTTCTCGCCCCTCTCACTCATTGCTCTATTCTCTTCGCCGCCCGCCTCGCGGGTCTTTTCATGGCCAACATCGCCTCACAGCAGAAGCGGAACGCGCGCACGGAGCGGGAGCGGCACGAGAACCTGCGCTTCCGGAGCTCGGTGAAGACGTACTTCAGGCGCCTCGAGGCGGCAGTCGCCGCGGGCGATTCCGGCCAGATCGCGACCGAGCACCAGGCGCTGGTCTCGCGGATCGACAAGGCCGTCCAGAAGGGCGCCCTGCACCGCAATACCGGTGCCCGCAAGAAGTCCCGAGCCGCGGCGCTTGCCGGGTCGGCTGCCCAGAGCCAGACCGGCTCGGCTTCCTAGAGAGCCCAAGCCAGCGGCTCGGTGTCGTCCGGGGCGAGCCCGACTGCGCGCCGCAGCGAGAGCGTGAACGCCACGCCCTCGGGGTAATCCGAGCCTCCACGGGACCAGAGCTCCAGATCCGCGAGCGCCCGAATCGACGCGTCCAGGTCCTCCGGGGTGCGTCCCTTCACCTTCGAGACGAGCATCTTCGCCGCGTAGGGATGCATCGAGAGGCCCTTGGCGACTTCGCCCGCCGGCCTGCCGGACTCGAGCTCGGCGGCGGCGCGCAGGGCCTGCTGGAGCCGGGGAGCGAGCGAGTAGACGATTCGCGGCAGGGCCTCGCCCTGCGCCACCAGTCGCTCAGCGATCCGCAAGGTCGCGGCCTGGTCACCGGCCACCACCGCGTCGGCGAGGCTCCAGATCGCCTCCTCCGAGGTGTCGGAGACCATCGCCTGGAGATCCTCGATCCCGACCTCACCGCCGTCTCCGGCCCAGAGCGCCAGGCGCTCCAACTCGGTCCGGAGCCGCATCGACCGGGGGCCGAGGCGCTCGACCAGCAGTCGCGCGGCGGCCGGGTCCAGCCGGAAGCCGAGCTCGCGCGCCTGCGTGACGAGCTGCTTGGGGAGCTCGCGCTCCCGCGGCGCCTCGAAGGACAGGACTTCCCCGCCCGCCGCCTTGACCGCCTTCTCGACTCCGGCCGGAGCCTTGCCGTGCGCGACCAGCGCGACCGTCGTCTCCGGCGGGATCTGCCCGAGGGCCTCGGTCGCCCGGGCGGCGTCCGCCTTGCCCCACGACTCGACCCCGTCGACGAGCAGGTAGCGGCGCGAGGCGATCAGCGAGATCACGGAGAGGGAGGCGAGAACCGCCTCCACATCGGGGGAGCGGCGCCCCTCCCCGGTCTCGAACACCTCCAGCGCGCCGACACCGCCCTCGCGCTCGGCGCGCTCGCGGTAGCGGCCGCGCGCACGGGCGATCTTGGCCTCGTCGTCACCGACGATCAGATAGGCGGGCTTGATCTCCATTCAGATCGGCCGCTCCTCGACTCGTTCAAGCGAGCGCCCTCCTCTGAACACTAGGGAGACGGCGGGACGCCGATCACGGTCAGAACGCGGCTCCTGCCGCCCCTGCACACCTTCCTGCCCCGCTTGGTCACTTTCGTGACGCGCGCCTGGTACTTGCCGCCGTACGCGGGCTGGGGAAGATCGACCCGGTAACGCCCCTTGCCCTTGGTGCGCTGGACGGATAGGGGCTGTCTCTGTCCCGTGAAGGGATCGGTGTAGTAGAGCGTGACCAGGCGCTGGGTGCGGCACACCTTTCGGTTCGACTTGACCCGGCCAGCGAAGCGGCTGTTGTTCGGGTGGGTAAGGGTCACTTTCGTGCCCCCGCTCTTGGCGCCGGATGCTGTCGCCGCCAGCGCGAGAACGACCACTGCTGCCAGCAGGAGCGTTGCGACCCGCCTCAGAGCCACCATGGCGCAAAGGCTACCCCCGCGCAGGGGACACGAACCACCTTCCCTCGCTCGCCGTGATGTCGATCTCTCCCTGACGGTCCGTGCGCAGCGTGGGCACGGCATGCGTGCGCAGCTCGGAGAGCGTCTCCGCGGTCGGGTGTCCATAGGTGTTCCCCTCGCCGACCGAGATCACCGCGAGCTTCGGCACCGAGCGCTCCAGCAGCTCGGCGAGGCCCGCGTCCTCGGAGCCGTGGTGCGAGACCTTGAGGACGTCGATCGGACCGGGATCCATCGGCACGGACTCCGCCTCGGCATCGCCGGTGAGCAGCATCGAGAAGTGGTGCCAGCGGGCGAGGAGCACCAGGCAGAGCAAGTTCGGGTCCTCGCCGCTCTCTGCCAGCAACTCCCGGGGCGGCCAGAGGGCCGTCAGGTGCAGCGCTCCGAAGTCGAGACCCGACCCCTCCGCGAACTGGAATGGCCGCGCCCCGGCCACAACCGCTGCTCCGCGGAGTCGCGGATCAGTCTCGCCGTAGATGACCCTCTCGACTCGGATCGACTGCAGCAGCTCGCCGAGCTCGCCGGCGTGGTCCGACTGGTTGTGGCTGATCACGACCGCAGCGAGATGATCGACGCCGAGGCCGCGGAGCCGGTCTTCCACACCGTCCCCCGGCGGCCCGGTGTCGACCAGGACAGCGTCGCCGTTCGGCGGCTGCAACAGGATCGAGTCCCCTTGGCCGACATCCAGGATGCGCACGACCAGGCCGTCCCCCGGTGCGTGGTTCTCGGACGAGCCGAACGGCCACCAGACCAGGAGGCTGACGAGCCCGACGAGCGGGATTGCGGGCCAGACGGGGATCGCGCGTCTCCTTGGGAACCACCGGACCTCCCGCCGCGCCAGCCAACGCAAGAGCAGCTCCATCGCGACGAGCAGGACGCCATAGGCGCCTCCCACCCACCAGATCGAATCGAGGTGCACCTCGAGCAGAGCCCAGTCGGGCGCGGCGAGCCAGTGGGCGACCTGCGCGATGTAGGCGAGGCAGAGCGAGTCCAGCCAGTTGATCGGGTCGACGGGGATCAGTGGCAGCTGCCCGAGGATCCCGGTCAGCATCCCGAGGCACATCGCGGGCGCCACCGCCGGCGCTGCTAGGACGTTCGCCGGGAGCGCCGCCGGCGAGAACTGCTCGAAGGCCTCGGCCATCAGCGGCGCGGTCGCGACCGTCGCCGCCGTGGTGACCGCGATCGCCTCGGCGAGCCCATGTCGGGCGGAGCGACGATCCGCCCCGCCGGCCATCAGCGCCACGAGTCGCTTCGACCAGAGCAGGATCCCGATCACGGCCGCGAAGCTGAGCTGCCAGCCGACGTCGCCGTCGGCCCGCGGGTTCAGTCCGAGAGTGACGGTGGCTGCGAGCAGGACCGCGTACCAGCGTGAGCGGGGGCGATCGGCGAGCGCGGCGACCAATCCGGCCGCACCCATGACGCCAGCCCGCTGGATCGATGGTCCGGCGCCTGTCAGCGGGACGTAGATCGCGATCAGGCACAGTGCACCGACCAGTCGCGCCCTCAGACTCAGCCCGAGCACGGCCAGCAGGGGCCAGGCGAGGACGCAGAGGAGGATCACGTTCTCGCCCGAGACCGCGAGGAGGTGGGTCAGGTTCGAGCGCTGGAAGTCGTCGCGGGTGGCCTGATCGATGCGGTCGTCCTCACCGAGCACGAACCCCCGTGCGAGCGCCGCCTCACGATCCGGCATCCCTCGATCGAGCGCCGCTTCGGCCCGGTTGCGGATCCGGTCCACCCAGCCCGCGAGGCCGCCCCGTCGGCCGATGTCGGACTCGATTCGCTCGGTGCGCAGAACCATCGCGACGCCCTGGCGCCGCAGGTACCCCTCCCGCCACGGCTCGGGAGGAGCCAGGGTTCCTTCGGCGCTCACCTCCGAACCCATCCTCAAGTCGCCGACGGGCTCTGGCGCGACGAACAGAACCCGCCCGGCGCCTGAGTCGACCCTGAGGGAGACCTCGCCTCCGCTGCGGCGCGGCACGCCCGCGACGAATCCGTCGATCCGGACCTCCAACCCGGGCCGGGCGCGCAAGGCGCCGGCGTCGATCGCGTGAAGCCTGGCGCCGCCCACGAGCAGTCCGGCAAGCGCGCCGACGAGCGCGATCAGTGCGAGCCAGCTCCACTCGAGCCACTCCTCCCGCCTGGGACGCAGGGCGGCTAGGCCGACCAGGGCGATTGGGACCGCGCCCAACGCGCCGGGGGACGGATCGGCCATGGCCAGCGGCGACATGGCCAACCCCACAGCCAGGCCCGCCAGCGCCGCGAATCGCCACCCGGGTTTCACTCAGTGGGCAGGTGGTACGCGGGACTGAACCCGAGAGCAATGGAGGAGCGATGACGACGAACCGCGAACACGAAGGGCGCGGGGCGCCGCAGCGCGCCCGGCACGACCGAGAGACGGACCACCGCGACCGCCGGCGAGCGGCCATGCAGGAGGCCGAGGGCCACGCGGGCAGCATCCCGCGCGGCAACCAGCGGACCGAAGAGGAGGACGCCGGCCGCCGCCGCGGAGAGTGGGACCGGGTGCTCGGTCACTAGCGGCGCGGTCAGGGCTGCAGGGACGAGCGGAGCGTCCCCATGGTGGACGGGCCGATCCCGTCCACCTCGTCCAGTTGATCGATCGAGGAGAGTCCGCCGTGCTGGTCGCGGAACTCGACGATCTTCTGCGCGGTCACCGGCCCGATGCCCTCGATCTGATCGAGCTGATCGACGGTCGCGCTGCCGAGGCTGATCGGCCCCGTCTGGCCGCCCGCGGCGGCCGTGGGCGCGGCTCTTCCCGGCCCAGGCACGACTACCTGCTGCCCGTCGTTCAACCGGGCGGCGAGGTTGATCGCGTCCTGGCTCGCCCTCCCGGCAAAACCGCCGGCCCGCTTGACGGCGTCCGTCACGCGGGAGCCGGCGGGCAGCCGGTACACGCCGGGCCGCCGGACGGCGCCTGCCACGTGGACGACGACGTCCTGGGTGCCCTCCGCCTCGGGCGAGCTGTCGGCGGCGAAGCTGAGCGCTGCGCCGCCGGGAGAGTCGCCCCCGCCAGAGCGGATCCAGCGCGCCCCGACGATGAGCACCGCGATCGCGATCGCCGCGTAGACGATCAGCTGTGATCGGCTGAGCTCGGGCATGCGGGCACGCTCGCCGCGCGCTGCGCGCGCAAGGCGCGCCGTCTGTGGCGGATCAGCGCCGAACGGGAGACCGCTCAGCGAACGTCGAAACCGCGGAGTCCCTCGGGCTCCTCCTCGATGATCTCTATCGAGGCGACCTCCGCCCGGCTCGGACCGCGCCGGCAGAACTCGACCAGCTCATCGACGGCCTCTGGCTCTCCCTCGAAGACGGCTTCGACGGCGCCGTCGGAGCGGTTGGTCACCCAACCCCTCACGCCGGCCGCCTCGGCGCGCCGTCGAGCGGTGTCCCGGAAGAAGACGCCCTGGACCCGGCCGGTGACGACGACCCGCTTCCGGGTCACCGAGAGGGCTACTCCTCGTCGTCGTACTCGGAGGCGACGCCGACGCCCGAGCGGCCGAAGACCTCGCTGGCCGTTACGGGGGGCGACTGCACGGAGACGCAGCAGAGCTCCGAGGCATTGGAGTTGCCGATCGAGTGGTCCGTCGCCGGTGGTACGAGCACGAGATCGCCTTCGCCGACCTCCTGGGTGTCCCCGGCGACCGTCATCGTGCCCCGGCCGCTCACCACGATGTAGACCTGCTCGGCCTCCTCGTGCGAGTGGAGCTCCTGATCGATGCCGGCCGGGACCTCCAGCCAGGTCACGGACATGTTCCGCGAACCGAGCTCCCCGGCGTCCATGAGGATGTGATTGCGGAGCCTGTGCCACTCCTCCGTGGGAGCCTCCGCGAGCCGCCTGACCAGCACGGGGCCTTTCTAGCAGATCATCCTTTTACGACAAGGTTGACGAGACGGCCTGGGACGACGATCTCCTTGACGATCTCCTTGCCGTCCAGATGGCGCCGGACGTTCTCGCTCTCGCGCGCTGCCCCCAGCAGCTGCTCCTCGGAGGCGTCGCTCTCGACCTCGATCCGGTCTCGCAGCTTGCCGTTCACCTGGATCACGAGCTGGTAGGTGTCGCGCTGGAGCAGCTGTGGGTCCGCCTCGGGCCACGGCTCCTCCCAGACGCGCGTGCCCTCGAGCCACTCGTAGATCTCCGAGCAGAGATGCGGCGCGAAGGGGAAGAGCAGCGAAGCGGCGGTCGAGGTCGCGAACCGGACGGCCGCCGCACCGGTGGGGTCCTCGTAGAGCGCGTCCTTGAGGCGGTAGGTCTCGTTGACGAGCTCCATGACCGCGGAGATCGCGGTGTTGAATTGGAAGCGGGGATCGATGTCGCGGGTCGCCTTGTCGATCGCCCAGTGAGCTTTGGCAAGCAGGGTGCGCGCGTCGCCGTGCGCGTCCGAGGTGGAACCCCCGGCCTCCGTGCGCTCCGCCACCTCGCGGCCGAGCCGCCACAGACGTGACAGGAAGCGGAAGACGCCCTCCACCCCCTCGTCCTGCCAGTCGCCGCCCTTGATCGGGGGGCCCATGAAGCAGATGTAGGTACGCAGCGAGTCCGCTCCGTAGCGCTCGACGTACTCGGCGGGGCTGACCGTGTTGCCGCGGGACTTGGACATCTTCGCCCCGTCGCGGGTGATCATGCCCTGGGTGAAGAGATTGGCGAAGGGCTCGCGCGCCTCGAGCAATCCGATGTCGTGCAGCGCCTTGATGAAGAAGCGCGCGTACATCAGGTGCAGGATCGCGTGCTCGACCCCGCCGATGTACTGGTCCACCGGCATCCAGTAGTCGGCGACCTCCCTCGCCCACGGCGCCTCGTCGTTGCGGTTATCGAGGTAGCGCAGGAAGTACCAGGAGGAATCGACGAAGGTGTCCATCGTGTCCGTCTCACGATGGGCCTCTCCACCGCACTGCGGGCACTCCGTCCGCACCCAATCCTCGGCCGCCGCGAGAGGGCTCTTCCCCTTCGGCGCATACTCCTCGACGTCCGGGAGGAGCACTGGAAGCTGGTCCTCCGGCACCGGGACCATCCCGCACCGATCGCAATACACGATCGGGATCGGGGCGCCCCAGTAGCGCTGGCGCGAAACCAGCCAGTCGCGTAGGCGGTAATGGACCGCCGGCTTGCCGCGGCCCTCCGACTCGAGCGACGCGATGATCGCCTCGATCGCCTCCGGCGAAGTCATCCCGTCGAAGCGGCCGGAGTTGATCAGGCGCTCGCCCTCCGAGTGCTCGACGAAGGGCCCCTGCTCGGCGGCGCGCTCCTCGGCCGAGCGGGCGGCGGTCTCGGGATCACCGCCTGCCCCCTCGTAGAGCTCGGCCGGGACCACGACGTGCCGGACCGGGAGATCGAACGCCTTCGCGAACGCGTAGTCACGGTCGTCGTGCGCGGGGACGGCCATGATGGCGCCGGTGCCGTACTCCATCAGGACGTAGTCGGCGACGAACATCGGGATGCGCTCGCCGTTCACCGGGTTGAGGACCTCACGGCCGAGTGGCACGCCGGTCTTCTGGTGCTCCTCGGCCGCCCTTTCCTCGGCGGTGGCGCGCGCCGCCTCGTTGACGTACTCGCGGACCGCGCGCTCGTGCTCGGTCCCGGCCGCCAGCCGCTCGACCTCCGGGTGCTCCGGCGCGAGCACGAAGAAGGTGGCTCCGAAGAGGGTGTCGGGTCGGGTCGTGAACACCGGGAAGTCGAGGTCGAGCTCTTCGCAGCGGAAGATGACCTCAGCGCCCTCCGAGCGCCCGATCCAGTTCCGCTGCATGGTGATCACGCTCTCGGGCCATGACTCGAGCAGCTCGAAGTCGTCGAGCAGCCGGTGCGCGTACTCCGTGATCCGGAAGAACCACTGCTCGAGCTGCCGCAATTCGACCAGCGTGCCGCACCGCTCGCAGTGCCCGTCGATCACCTGCTCGTTCGCCAGGACCGTCTGGTCCTTCGGGCACCAGTGGACCGGCGCCTCGTGACGGCTCGCCAGCCCACGCCCGTACAGCTTCAGGAAGATCCACTGGGTCCAGCGGTAGTAGGCCGGCTGGTGCGTGCCGAACTCGCGCGTCCAGTCGATCGAGATCCCCCACCGCATGAACTGCTCGCGGAAGGCGGCGATCGAGTTCTCGGTCGCCTCGCGAGGATGCTCGCCGGTCTGGATCGCGTTGTTCTCGGCCGGAAGCCCGAAGGCGTCGTAGCCCATCGGATGCATGACCCGATAGCCGCGGCGTCGGCGGAAATGGGCGATGGCGTCGCCCACCGAGTAGGTCTTCAGGTGGCCGACGTGCGGCTCGCCCGAGGGATAAGGGAGCATCTCGAGCACGTAGCTCTTGGGCTTCGACTCGTCGAACTCGGGGGAGCCCGGGTTCGGGACGACCCAGGTGTTCTCCGCCTGCCAGACGAGCTGCCACTTGCGCTCGATCCCCTGCGGGTCGTAGCGGTCCGTGCTCTCGGGTGTCTGCGGTTTGGCCGCCATCGCGGCCAGTTTACGAACCGTCCTGCCATGCGGACCGGGGCGGGCGAACGCCCGCCCCGGTCGCACAGCCGTAGATCATCTGGTCGGAGCCACCCCTGTTCCGGCGGGCACCTCGGGGCGCGGCCTCCGCGGCCTCGGGGCGAGCCCCGCCCCTTCGAGCGGGCGCTCGGCGCCGATCCCGGTCTCGGACCGCACGTGGAGCTCCTCGAACTGGCGCTCGGCCTTCGCTTCCTCCTTGCTGAGCAGGGTGCCGAGGATGCAGCCGAGGAACCCGATCGGGATCGAGATGATCCCGGGCTGGGTCAGCTCGATCAGCGGGTCGCTGCGCACGTCGGGTCCGACGAGCACCAACCCGACCGAGCTGATCACCCCGCACAGCACACCCGTCACCGCACCGGTGGTGTTGAACCGTTTCCAGGTCAACGCGAGCAACAGCGCGGGGAAGTTCGCGCTCGCTGCGACCGCGAACGCGAGCCCGACCATGTAGGAGACGTTCAGGTCGGAGCCGCCTGCGACAGCGATCGCGATTGCGATCGCGCCGATCGACAGCGCGGCGATTCGCGCGACGTAGACCTCCTCGTGCTCGGAATCGCGGCCCTTGCGGATCACGTTCGACCAGACGTCGTGCGCGACCGCGCCGGAGGCCGAGATCACCAGGCCCGCAACGACCGCGAGGATGGTCGCGAATGCGACCGCCGCGATGATCGCGAGGAAGGCGTCACCGCCGATCGTGCCGTCGCCGCCGCCCACCTCCTGGGCCAGTAACGGCGCCGCCAGGTTGCCGGCCTCGTCGACGCCGCCGGTCGCGCCGGCCTCGCCGAGGATCGCGCGGGCGCCGAAACCGAGGAACGTCGTCATCACATAGAACGCCCCGATCAGGCCGACCGCCCAAACAACGGATGTCCGGGCGGCCTTGGCGTCCGGAACGGTGAAGAACCGCATCAGGATGTGCGGCAGCCCCGCGGTTCCGAGCACGAGCCCAAGGCCGAGCGAGATCGTGTCGATCGGGTTGTCGAACCTCAAGCCGGGCTCCAGGTAGGCATGTCCGTCATCGGACTGTGCCTCCGCCCGGTTGAACAAATCGATCGGATTCCAGCCGATCTTCCCGAGGACGAATATCGACAGGACGATCGTCGCCGACATCAACAGGATGGCCTTGATGATCTGGACCCAGGTCGTCGCCAGCATGCCGCCGAAGACGACGTAGATCAGCATGAAGGCGCCGGTGGCGATCACCGCGAGTGAGAAGTTGATCCCCACCAGGGCGTTGATCAGCGCCCCAGCGCCGACCATCTGAGCGATCAGATAGAAGCCCGCGACCACCAATGTCCCGAGCGCCGCTGCAGTGCGCGCCGGCCGCTCGTTCAGGCGGAACGACAACACGTCGGCCATCGTGAACTTGCCTGAGTTGCGCATCCTCTCGGCCAGCAGGAACAGGACGACGAGGAACGCGACCAGGAACCCGACCGAGTACAGGAATCCGTCGAACCCGAATAGGAAGATCAGCCCCGCGATTCCGAGGAATGACGCGGCCGACATGTAGTCGCCGGCGATCGCGAAGCCGTTCTGCGCGCCGGTGATTCCACGGCCCGCGGCCCAGAATGTGGCCGCGTCCTTGGTGCGCTGCGAGGCCCAGTAGGTGATCGCCAGCGTGATCGCGACGATCACCGCGAAGATCGACAGCGCCTCGACATTCACCTCTGCGAGTGGGACAGTCATGACGTCACCTCCCGATCGCCGGGGCGTCCGTCACCCGTGCGAGGGGTGCTTGGGCCGTCCGTGGGGCTGGTACCTGCGCCATCCGTGGCGTAGCCCGCCGCGCCGGGGGTCTTTTCGACCACCCGCCGGACGAGCGGATCGAAGACCCGATTTGCCCGGCGGAGATAGAGGCCCGCCAGGACCCAGACCATGACGAACTGGGTGAGCGCGAACAGGTAACCGACGGTGAATCCCTCATAGATGCTCTCGCCCATGAAGCTCGGCGCGTAGCCGGCGAGGATGATGAAGCCGAAGTACCAGCAGAAGAAGAA
This sequence comes from Solirubrobacterales bacterium, assembly GCA_035264865.1. Lineage (GTDB taxonomy): Bacteria > Actinomycetota > Thermoleophilia > Solirubrobacterales > 70-9 > DASUPK01. The sequence continues at coordinate 1,891 of DATFPJ010000108.1, read as the reverse complement.
GATCGTCGCCGGGAGTACGAAGGAGCGCCTGCTGCCCTCGAGCTCCTGGAACTCCGGCGAGCGGGCCGCGCGCTCCCAGTCGATTTCCTCATGGTGCGCCGGGCCCCTCACTGTGCCTGGTGTTGCCATATTTCTCGCTCCTCTCGGCCCGGGGATCCATTGCCTGGGCCTTCGTATGCGCTTGTTTCACTTCGCACGGGGTAGGAAAACGGTGCAATCGACGTTCGGGCGGATCCAGGCGACGAACGGTCGGAGTCCCGCGACGAACGGTGAGTCAACGGCCTCGAAAGGCCGAGTGTCCCCGGGGCCCGGATGAAGCGGCGTTCAAGGGAATGAGCGAGGCTTGTTTGAGTCAATTCACCTGTTGAACCGGCATCGGCAGCCGCATCACGGCGGCGCGATCCCGGATCTAGTTCCGGTCGATGGACGTGGAGGAGCAATCCGGTTGATCTCGCGCTCGTCCGTGCTCTACCTGCAGGCCCGCGGTGATTACGTGAGAGTGGTGGCGGACGGTGGACGCTTCCTGGTGCGCGGCCGGATCGCGGACTTCGAGCAGAGCTGGGCGCCCTTCGGCTTCGTCCGGATCCATCGTGGCTATCTGGTCAATCTGCGCCGGGCGCTCGAGCTGCGGCCTCGTCCCGGCGGCACGGCGATCCTCCTACTCGACGATGGAGAGGAAGTGCCGGTCGCTCGGCGCAAGCGGGTGGAGCTCCGCCACGCTCTCGGTCTGAGCTGATCCCGCGCCCTATATTCAGGAGGAGCGACGAAGGAGGTCGGGATGTCGAGGTTGATCAGGCTGGATCGGACGGGGCACACCGAGCTGGCTAACTGGACGACCGGTGACGAAGGCTCACAGCGGGCTGCGATCGAGGCTTTCCGCCGAGAGCTGGATGAGGGAATGCTGGCCAGCGCCACGCTGCCGGACGGATCGTCCGAGGTGGTGCGCGAGCTTCCGCTGGACGCCGAGCTGGTCGTCCTCCGCCGTCCGATCGCCGGCGGGTAAATGGAGGCGATCCTCGCCGAAGCCGCCGCGATGCCGTGGCGGCGGCGCGCCAGTCAGCGCAGCCTCGCTCGCGAGGGGCGGATCTGGACGCTCTGGAGCGCCGGGGTCTTGCTCACCTTTGGGCTGCCGGCGGCGCTGCTGGTGTGGATCGAGCCACTGGCGTTTCCGGTTTCGGCGATCTTCCTCGGGCATGGGATCGCGGTGCTCCACCTCCAGGCGCGGCGCGGGGCGCGCGGGGTGAAGCCGATCGGAGCCGCAGTCGACGGACCTGAGCGAACCGCGCTCGCGCTGCTCGCCGATCTCGTCGGCCATGGCTCCAGGGAGCTGCTTTCGCGGACGGGTCTGGCGCTCGAGACCGGACGGCTTGGCGCATGGCTCGTCGGTCAGGAGGGGGCGATCCTGGTGCGCCCCGGCGGCCATCGTGTCCACTGCTTCTGCGTACGCGTGGGCGAGGCGGACGACCTGCCGCCCGCCGACCGCGTGGCGCACCTGCTGCTGGCGCTGCGGGAGGATGAGGAGGGGTTCGCGACGGTGGCCAACCGGAACTTCTCCGGCGCGACCTGGCGCGTGTGGGTCGAGTTGCCGAAGACCGTCCGGCCTGCGCTTAGGACGGTCGCGTGGGGCTGATCGGGAAGCTGCTCGAGACCGCGTTCAAGCGGCCGGGGTACAAGGGTCACCGGCGGGGGTGGGACCCCGAGGCACTGCCTCAGGAGGGGTACGAGGGGGGGCGCGCGTACCTCGAGAGCGGGGGTTGGCGCTAGTCCTCAGTCTTCCTCGGCCTGGAGCTCCTTGACCTTCGCCTCGAGCTGCTCCATCACCGCCGGGTCGCGGAGCGTGGTCACGTCCCCGAGCTCGCGGCCCTCGGCGATGTCGCGGAGCAGCCGGCGC
>DATFPJ010000107.1:0-7110 GCA_035264865.1 Solirubrobacterales bacterium | reverse complement strand
GTCCACGTGGTCTGGGAGAAGTTCTGCCGCTACTTCGACGTCGAACCCCGGATCGTGCCGCTACAGGAGCACAAGTACACGATCGGCCCCGAGGACGTCGCCTCCAGGGTCGACGAGAACACGATCGGCGTCGCCGCGGTTCTGGGCACCACGTTCACCGGCCACAAGGATGACGTCGTCGGGATCAACGAACTGCTTGTGAGCCTCAAGCGCGAGCGGGATCTCGACATTCCGCTCCACGTGGACGCTGCCAGCGGCGGCTTCGTCTGGCCCTTCCTCTACCCGCACTCCGAGTGGGACTTCCGTCTCGAGCAGGTCCGCTCGATCAACGTCTCCGGGCACAAGTTCGGTCTCGTCTATCCCGGCGTCGGCTGGCTGATCTTCCGGACGAAGGAGGACCTGCCGGACAATCTCGTCTTCTATGAGAACTACCTCGGCAAGACCGATGCCACCTTCACCCTCAACTTCTCGACCGGGTCGGCGATGGTCCTCGCGCAGTACTACAACCTCATCCGGTATGGGCGCCAGGGATACACCTACGTGATGAGGATGATGGCCGAGAACGCCGCGGCGCTGGCCGGCAAGCTGCGGGAGATCGGCGAGTTCGAACTGGTCGGCGAAGGCGAGGAGCAGCTGCCGCTGGTCGCATGGAAGCTCGCCGGCGAGCACGGCTACGACGAGTTCGACGTCGCGTGGCAACTCTCCGCCGAGCGGGGCTGGATGGTCCCCGCGTACACGATGCCACCGAACGCCCAGGACGTGAAGATGATGCGGGCCCTGGTCAAGGAGACCTTCAGTCGCGAGCACGTCGACACCCTCGCGGCCGACGTCGCCGAAGCGTGTAAGACCCTCGCCGAGAAGGGCGGGGCGCATGAGTCCGAGCGCAAGCGCGTGAAGACGAACACCGGCTTCTGATCGACGTCGACACCACCTCGTTCTTCGCGATCGTCGCGACTGCGGCGGTCGCGGCGGTCACCGTGGTCGCGATCCCGCGGCCCTATGCCCCCCCGGTCGTAGTGGTCGAGCTGATTCTCGGGATCGTCATCGGTCCGGAGGTCCTCGGCATCGCCCAGAGCGATGACTTCATCGACTTCTTCTCGAATCTCGGCCTCGGGATGCTCTTCTTCTTCGCCGGCTACGAGATCGACTTCGATCGCGTTCGGGGCAGGCCGTTGCGGCTGGGTGCCCTGGGCTGGTTCGTCTCGCTTGCGCTCGCCTACGGGATCGGCGGGCTTCTGGCGCTGGCGGGCGTCGTTCTCTCCTACCTCTACACCGGGTCGGCCCTGGCGACGACCGCGATCGGGACGCTGATCCCCGTCCTCCGAGACGACGGCCAGTTGCGGACCCGGTTCGGCACCCATCTGCTCGCGGCCGGGGCGCTCGGAGAATTCGGGCCGATCCTGCTGATCACGCTGCTCTTGTCGACCACGCACCCCGCCCACGAGGCGGTGATCCTGCTCGCCTTCGTGGCGGCGGCTCTGGCGCTGGGGATCGCCTCGGTCCGAGTGACGTCTCGCGGGATCTCGGCCCTCGAGCGAACGGTGGAGGCGAGCAGCCAGCTCGCGGTTCGCGTGGCGGTGCTTCTGGTCTTCGGGCTCGTCGCGCTGGCCGGAGACCTCGGCCTCGACGTTCTCCTCGGCGGCTTCGTCGCCGGCATGATCACCCGGGCGGCGCTGCGGCACCACGAGCTCGCCGCCTTCGAATCGAAGCTGACCGCGGTCGGCTTCGGCTTCCTGATCCCGTTCTTCTTCGTCGAGAGCGGGATCGAGTTCGATCTCGACGCCCTCGGCTCGGCGTCGGCGCTGCTGAAGATGGGCCTCTTCCTGGCGCTCTTCTTGGTCGCCCGCGGACTACCCGCGCTGCTTCTCTACCGGCGCGAGTTCGATCTGCGCGACCGGCTCGCCCTCGCGTTCTTCTCGGCGACCGCGCTTCCGCTCGTCGTCGCGATCACGACGATCGCGGTCGAGTCGGGGCAGATGCGGACCTCGACCGCCGCCGGCCTGGTCGGAGCGGCAATCCTCTCGACGTTGATCTACCCGTTCGTCGGGCTAGGCCTGCGGAGGGGCGGAGCCGAGGAGTAGGGACTTCTCGCGCTCGAACTCCTCGGGACTGAGAGCACCGGCGTCGCGCAGTCTGGCGAGCCGCTCGAGCTCATCGAGCCTGGCGGCCTCGCCGGACGTGGCTTGCCGCCGGCCCGACCCCGCGTCGCGAAGCCCGGCGACGCGCCCTCTCCAGCGCGCTGTCGCCGTGCCCATCGTCTCCTCCGGGAAGTCCGCGAGCGCCTGGTGGCGGAGCGCTTCCATCCCGGCGACAAGCAGGACGACAAGGGTCAGCGAGGTCAGGAGGCGAGCCGTCCCGGGGGTCGGGTTCCACCAGAACAACAACAGCAGCAGGAACGCGAGCAGCGCGTACGCGACCGCGCGGTCGCGGATGAGCGGCGTGAGATCGCGACGCACGGAGCTGGCGAGACGACCTGGGCCGGCGAGCCATGCTCCGAGCACGATCACCAGGCCGTAGGCGATCACGCTCAGCGCGCTCGCGCGCAGGAGCGAGGTGAAGATGTCAAGAGTGCTCCGCACGGCGTCCTCCGAAGACGCGGTCGAGGCGAGCGAGGAGACCAGGAGGCTCTGGCCAAGACTCCGAGCCGCCAGAACCGCGAGGCCGCTGGCGACGAAGCCGAAGCCCACTGCTCGCACCGCCCGGCGGCGCCAGCCCCGGGCGAGGTAGATCGCGAGAGCGAACAGGCCGAGGGTCAGCAGCGTCAACCCCACCGCAAGCTTCCTGAGCGCCCCGAAGACCTCCTGCGCAGTGCTCAGCTCGTCGCTGTCGAGGATTTCGATCCGGCCGGCGTCGGGGGGCAGCTTGCCGCTGACGTCGACACCGACCTGGGTGCCGAGCTGGTCGAGGAGCTGTGAGAGGTCGAGCGTGACCGCTCCTCCGGCGGTCGAGACGCGGTCACCCTTGTCCTCGACGATCTTGACGAACGCCGAGTGCGCGGTCGCGTTCGCGCCCGCCCAGAGCTGCTGGATCCGCGGCCGCTGGAGCGCCTCGTCGGCCGCCTGGTCGGCGAGCTGGCGAAGTCCTCCAGCCGCCGGGCCCGAAAGCCCCTTTGTGTCCGCCGGCAGAGCGTTCCGCAGCTCGGCCTCCACGTCCACGTTGGTGAACAGCGCGTCGACGAGAAAACCCGCGACGGGCTCGCGGATGTCGTCCTCCTCGAGCAATTCGGTGCTGGTCTCGGTCCAGGTGTCGGTCTCCAGCACTTGGCGGGCGATCCAGACCGAGAAGATCGCCAGGACCCCGATCAGGGAGCCGATGACGATCAGGGTGATGACGGCGCCCCGACGGGGCCGGCTCGAGTCTGTCGTCTGCTCTGCCATCACCCGGCTCGGCGGGCTCAGCCCACGAGCTTGGTCTTCAGCCGGTCGAACTCATCGGGCGAGATCGCGCCCTGCTGCTTCAGGTCGTTGAGCTTCGCGAGCTCGTCGACCGGCGACGATCCCGCCGTCTGGCGGATGTACTCGTCCATGTGTTTGCGCGCCTCGGCCTGGTCGCGGAGCCCGCGCTCGCGCATGCCGTCCCCCCTGGCGATCAGGTAGACGAGCGCTCCGAGGAACGGCAGGAAGACAAGGAATGCGACCCAGGCTGCCTTCGCCCAGCCGGAGATCTCGTGGTCGCGGAACAGGTCGGAGAGAATCGCGACCATGATCCAGATCCAGATCACGAACATAAAGAACGAAAGCGTGGTGAGCAGTGCCTCACCCAAGCCGAATTCGGCAAGCAGCATCCTGGCCCCCTTGTCGGTGTTGGCGGACCGACGCTAGTCAGTCCTTACGGGTGGGGCATCGTCCGATCCGGGTGATTCGGGCGACGCCCTCGGGGGCCTGAGCTAGCTTCGGCCCTCGGCGGTCGCCGGGCGCTCGACGTCGAGCCGCGGCAGGATCCGCTCGAGCCAGTCGGGGATCCACCAGTTCCACTTTCCCAGCAGCTGCATCACGGCGGGCACCAGCACCATCCGCACGACGGTCGCGTCGAGGAAGATCGCCGACGCGAGGCCGATCCCGAACAGCTTCAGGAAGACATCCGGGGCCGCCAGGAAGGCGAGGAAGACGACGACCATGATCGCCGCCGCCGCGGTGATCACCCGGGCGGTCTTGGCGAGGCCGTCGGCCACCGCCCGTCGCGTGTCGCCGTCCTTCAGGTACTCCTCCCGGATCCGCGAGATCAGGAAGACCTCGTAGTCCATCGAGAGACCGAACAGGATCGCGAACATCATCACCGGCATGAACGGCGCGATCGGCACCTCGTGGTCGATGCCGATCAGCTCCCCTACCGCCCCTCCCTTCGCCACCAGCGTCATCACGCCGTAGGCGGCGCCGACGGAGAGCAGGTTCATCACCGCCGCCTTGAGCGAGACCAGCGGCGAGTGGAACGCGACGAGGAGCAGCAGGAAGGAAAGGCCGATGACGCCGGCGATGAACAGCGGCATGCGGCCCTTCATGTACTCGCTCTGGTCCTCTAGGGCGGCGGTGACGCCGCCGACCTCGGCTCGGATACCCGAGCCGCCGAGCGCGTCGGGGATCACGCTGTCGCGCAGGCGGTTGACCAGGTCGGTGGTCGACTCGTCCTGGGGCGAGCCGGCGGGGATGACCGTGACGATCGCCGCGTCCTTCGGCTTGTTGATCGTCGGGGGCGGGACGAGCTGGACGCCCGGCTCCTGGCGCAGCCGCTCCGCGAAGCCGGGGATCTCGGCCGCCGAGCCCGGGTTGGGGAGGTCGGCGGCGATCACCAACGGCCCGTTGGTCCCGGGGCCGAACCCCTCCGCGTTGAGGTCGTAGGCCTGACGGGTCATCGTGTCCGGCGGGTCGTTGCCGGCGTCGGGAAAGCCGAGCCGCATGCCGAGAGCCGGCGCCGCGAGCGCGAGCAGGAGCGCGACCGCGACGATCGCGCAGGGCCAGGGCCGGCGCTGGACCCAGTGGCTCCACCGGGCGGCCGCGGACTCTCCGCCGCCCTCCGCCTTGAGCGTCCGGCCGAGGAACGGGATCCTGAGGCGGTCCACCCTGGGGCCGAGGTAGGAGAGCAGCGCGGGCAGCAGGGTGACCGAGGCGAGCATCACCACGAGCACCGCCAGCGCGGCGGAGATCGCGACGCCGTACATGTAGGACAACCCGGTCAGGCAGAGACCGAGGACCGCGATCACCACGGTCGACCCGGCGATGATCACGCTGCGGCCGGCGGTGGTCACCGCTTCGAGCACGGCGTCGTGGCGATCCTTGCCGGAGTTGAGCGCCGAGCGGAAGCGGGTCAGGACCAGAAGCGCGTAGTCGACGCCGACGCCGATCCCGATCAGCCCGGAGACCGCGGTCGTCCAGTCGGGCACGTCGATCACGTTCGCGAGCAGGACGATCAGGCCGCCGGAGGTGATCCCCAGACCGATCAGCGCGATCGCCAGCGGCAGGCCGGCCGCGACCACCGAGCCGAAGGCGATCAGCAGCACGATCGCGGCACCGAGGAATCCGAGTCCTTCGGGGCTCGACTGCGACTGCGCGGCGTAGATCGGGTCGCCGCCGAGCCTGATCTCGAGACCGCCGCCGCTGTTGTCCTCGGCGGCGTCGATCAGATCCTCTCCGCTCTCCTTCGGGATGTCCCAACCCGGAGCGGTCATCGGCAGGGTGCTCGAGCCGATCGTCCCGTCCTCGGAGATCCGGACGGGTGTGTGGACGGCGATGTCCTCGACCTGCTGGGCCTGCCGGAAGAAGGCGTCCACCCGGCGCTTCGCCGCCGGGCTGTCGGCCTTCGCTTCGTCCTCCCAGACGACGTAGATCTCCTGCCCGGAATAGCCGCTGAAGCGCTGCTCGGTGAGATCGCTCGCGGCCTTCGACTCGGACCCCGGCGTGTTGTAGTCGGCGCTGTACTCGCCGGCCAGCGAGGAACCGACCCCGATGATCGCGATCGCCGCGAGGATCCAGGCGAGGACCACGCGCCCGCGGCGGCGATAGGCGATGTCGGCGAGGCGAGCCAGGCGGCGGTTCATCGGACTCCTTTCCGATCGAAGTCAGCGCCGCAGGGTAGCGAGGGCCGCTTGTCGGCGTCATCCGGTTCCACGCGTTCGACGCTCGCCGGAACAGTTCAGGTCAATGTCGAACGCCCGGCGCGGGCGACGCGGCCGAGGCCGAAGGGCTACGGGGTGTCCAGCTCGGGCTTCAGCAGCGGGCAGGCGAAGCCGAAGTCCGGCGACGACTGGAACGATGCCGCGTCGGCGGCCGGGCTGCCGAACCACTCGGCGCGCACCGGGGCCTTCACCTTCTTCCCGCTCAGGCCGCCGCCGTCGATCCTGAGGACGTCGACCCCGCGGTACGCGTCGGCGGTGTAGACGATCTCGCCGCTCGGGTCCGTCGGCGACCAGTACGCCGCCCAGGTCGAGCCGTTGGCGGGAATGTAGTAGCCGACCTGGGTGATCTCGGCCGGCCGGCGGTAATCGAGGAAGCGAACCCCCTGCTCGTACCAGCCGACCGCGGCCACGCCCGCCTTCGCGTCGAACCAGTGCGAGGAGCAATTGACCGTCACCGGCGCCTTCGAGTCGACCGCGCCCCCGGTGAACATGCCGTTCAGCTCGGTCTCCCAGGTGCCGACCGGTGTGATCTGGCCGTCCTTCAGGCCGGAGAGGTCCCAGGTCTCGAATTTGCCCTGGCCACGGCAGCCGCCGGGCGGAACCTCGTCGGTGTCGATGTAGTCCTCCTCGGTGACCAGCAGCGTCTTCCCGCGTCGCTGGGAGTTGTGGAGGATGAAGTCGTTGTAGGGCGACGGGTTGCGGCCCGCGGTCCCGGTGGTGCCGATCAGCTGGGGCGCCAGGGGGTCGTCCGTCAGGCGGTATCCCGCGGCGCCGCCACCGCCCACCGACCACAGGGTGCCGGTGCTGTCGAGCTCGGTGTCGTGGCTGACCTTGAAGGCATCGCTGAGCGATGCCGCGGACTCGAACTTGCCCAGCGACCGCGGGGCGGTGGGCACGCTGAGGTCGACCACCTCCACGTGGTCGCCGCCGTCCACCCACGCCTGGGTGCAATCGGCCTTGACGAAGTTCGCGATGTGGCCGGAGCCGCGGCCGCTGCCCGT
>DATFPJ010000106.1:0-1509 GCA_035264865.1 Solirubrobacterales bacterium | reverse complement strand
CCGAGATCGAGCCAACCGACAACTCGGCCAACGCGCCGGCGGACCTCGACCGGGTCCGGCAGCAGGCCGAGGAGGGTCAGCCGGGCGATGAAGGGAAGCCGCCCGACGAGCTTTCCGCCGCCCAGATCGTCTGAGCGGCGGGCCGGGAGTCTCCCGAGCTCAGCCGAGTCCCAGTACGCCCCACCGCTCGAGCGCCTGGCGGGCGTCGACCGGCCTGGGACGTGCAGCGCCGGGCGTGCGATCGAACCGCGGCGCGGCTTGCGGCTGGACCACGCCCGCGATGTCGACGAAGGTGCCGCGTGCCCGTAGGTGAGGATGCGATGGCGCGTCTCCGAAGCCGCGGACGATGGTGGCGCAGGCCTCCTCGTGCTCGAGGAGCACCTCCCAGTCCGAGGTGCTGCGCGCACGAAAGACCGCCGCGAACCGGTCCTTGACCTGCGGCCAGCGCTCACGCTCCCACTGCGGCGCGTCAGCCGCATCGATCGTCAGCAGCTTCAAGAGCCGGGCGTAGAACTGCGGTTCGATGGCCCCGACCGCGACGTGCCCGCCGTCCCCGGTCTCGTAGACCTCGTAGAACGGCGCCCCCGTGTCGAGCATGTTCGTGCCGGGGGGACCGGACCACTGACCGGCACTGCGCATGCCGTGGATCAGGCTCGAGAGAAGTGCCGCCCCGTCAACCATGGCGGCATCGACCACCTGACCGCGTCCGGATCGCGTCGCCTCGAACACCGCGCAGAGCACTCCGAAGGCGAGCAGCATCCCACCGCCTCCGTAGTCGCCGACCAGATTCAACGGCGGCAGAGGCCGCTCCCCCTCGCGCCGTATCCCCCCGAGCACCCCCGAGACTGCGAGGTAGTTGATGTCATGCCCGGCGACGCCGGCCATAGGACCGTCCTGCCCGTAGCCGGTCATGCGACCGTAGACGAGCTTTGCGTTGCGTGCGTGAGCCTCCGCAGGCCCGAGGCCAAGCCGCTCCATGACACTGGGCCGAAATCCCTCGAGCAAGACGTCGGCCCGGTCGACCAGCGACAACGCACGCTCGCGCCCGTGCGGGTCACGAAGGTCGATCTCGATCGCCGGACGGCCCCGGAGGGTGACGTCGTGGTGCGGAGGCAGCAAGTGGTCGGTCCCGGGTCGTTCTACGCGCAGCACGTCGGCGCCCATGTCGGCGAGCACCATCGCCGCAAACGGGCCGGGACCAATGCTCCCGATCTCGAGGACGCGTAGGCCAGCGAGCGGCCCGCCGGTCGCCGCGGGAGGAACTGGGGGGCCACTATCGCGCACTAACTCAGAGCGCCTATGCCCTCTGGACACCGTGTACGCGTGCGTGGGCGATGCGCTTCATCCGGCGGGTTCAGTGCTCCAGGAGCGAGGTACGAAGCCGATCGGCGGCGTCGGTGCCAGGGGCCATCATCTCGAGTACCCCGGGCGCAGCATCGAACGCCCGGCTTCCTCTGCGAGCATTGCGGAGACTATTCGCCGTGCCTTGAGCGCCGCCCCGTCGGCCGT
>DATFPJ010000105.1:0-5648 GCA_035264865.1 Solirubrobacterales bacterium | reverse complement strand
CGTGAGCTCGTCGCGGCACTGCTGCCGGGCTCAAACGGGGCCTCGCAGGACCGCCGCGTCAACGGCGACGGCGACGTCGTCCCGCAGGTGGCGGAGCGCTCTGGAGGCAACCCGCTCTTCGCCGAGGAGATGGTCAACCGCCTGCTGGAGGAGGAGACCGCGGACGCCGAGGCACTGCCGAGGACCGTGCAGTCCCTGCTCGCGGCGCGACTGGACTCACTGGATCGCCTCGAGCGCAGACTGCTCCAGTCCGCATCCGTGGTCGGCCAGACCTTCTGGGAGGGAGCCCTTGCCACTACGGCATCGGAGGAGGGCCTGGACCTCGGCCGGACACTCGCCAACCTCGAGGAGAAGGATCTGCTCGTACCCAGCGCCGTCAGCCGCCTCGCGGGCGAGCAGGAGTACGCCTTCAAGCACGTCCTGATCCGGGACGTGGCCTATTCGATGTTGCCGAAGTCGGTCCGCTGCCGGAAGCACGTCGAGGTCGCGGAGTTCATCCGCGAGCGTGCCGGGGAGCGAAGCGACGGCGTGATCGGCCTGGTCGCCGAGCACTTCGCCCGCGCCGCTGCGCTCGGGTACGAGGCGGGGCTGGACAGCGACTCGCTCTCCGAACTCCAGGCGCAGGCCCTCGAGGCACTCGAAGCCGCCGGCGACGCCGCGGCCGTCCTCTACTCCAACGCGGAGGCCTTCGACCGCTACACGGCCGCCCTGGAGCTCTCGGACTCGCTGGACCCGGCGGTCGTCGCGCGGATCGGCGAGAAGCAGGGCGACGTGGCGCTTCGGGTGGGCCGGGTCGACTCCGCGGTCGCCGTCTGGGAGCGGTGCCTCGCCTACCACCGCGAACAGGAGGATCTGGCCCGCGTGGCGGACCTCCACCGCAAGATCGGCGCCGCCCTCTGGCACAAGGGGGAGCGACGGGCTTCGATCGACAACTACCAGCGTGGTATCGACCTGCTCAAGGATGGCCCGCCCTGCATCGAGCTCGTCCGCCTGTACGAGGAGGCCGCCTCCCTCTACATGCACACCGGCGACAACATGCTCGCCATCTACGCGTCGGAGAAGGCGCTGCGCCTGGCGGAGCGTCTCGACGAAGCCCGGGCCGCGAGCCGCGCGCACGGCATCTTCGGTCGCGTCTTCGGCCGGATCGGCGACTCCGAGAAGGCCCGCGAGAACCTTGAGCGCTCGGTCGCGCTGGCCCGCGAGTCCGATCGCGCCGAGGCCGTCAGGGCGCTGCTCACCCTCGGCTACCACCTGGAGGTCTCTGAGGCCGACTACGAGGGCGCGGCCGCGGCCTACCGCGAGGCGCTCGAGATCGCGCAGGAGGTCGGCGACCTGCCGTCGCAGGTCGAGCTCCACGCCTCCCTCGGACAGCTCGCCGTCGACTCGGCCGACTGGGAGGAAGTGGAGCGCGCGACCGACGAGAGCGCTCGGCTCGCGGAGCGCGAGGGACTGCACGGCAAGCTCTGCTTCCCGGATCTGATGCGCGGTGTGCTCGCCTGGCGCGACGGCGACTGGGACGAGGCGGCCCGCTACTTCCGGCGCGCGCACGAGCTCGGCGAGCAGGTCGGCCGCTCGGAGGTCGCCTTCAGCGCCCTGCACTGGCTCGCGATCACGCTCCGCGAGAGCGGGGATCTCGCGGGAGCGGAAACGGAGCTCTCCCGCGCCCTCGACATCTGCGAGCGCGCGGGCCTGATCGCGCAGTCGGTCGAGGCGATCTCGGCCCGGGCGGTCGTGCTCGCCCTCTCGGGACGGACCGAGCAGGCCAGCGCGTCGGCCGAGGAGGCCGAGCGATTGGCCGGACGGCTGCATTACCCGGTCGGTGAGGCCGCGATGGCCGAAGCGGCCGGCGCCACCGCGGAGGACCCCGACGAAGCGGCCAATCGCATGGAACAGGCTCGCGCGAAGTGGGTCGAGCTCGGGCGGCCCCTCGACGCCGCCCGTTGCCTCACAGTTCGCGGACGCCTCCTTGTGGATTCCGCCCCGGAGGCCGCAGGCGAGGTGCTCGATGAGGCGGCGGCGGAGTACGAGCGTCTCGGGGCGCCGGCCCTGGCGTCACGGGCGCGCGAAGTCGTCCGCGCGTAACTCTCGCCCTCGCCTCGGCGTGGTCGGGCTACATACAATCGGCGCGTGACGGACCACGGCAGGAGCTGGATCCTCACCGGCTCCCTCGAGAACTTCAGGATCAACGTCGAGCGCGGCTTCGACGTGATCGGCTTCAAGGAGCGCCGGCGCCGACAGGCCGAAGAGTTCGAGCCGGGCGACGAGGTGTTCTTCTACGTCACCGGGGTGCAGGCTTTCGGCGGCCTCGCCCGGGTCAAGTCGGAGATGTTCGAGGACCGCACCCGGATCTGGCCCGGGAAGAAGGGCAAGCGAGAGATCTATCCCTGGCGGGTGGAGGCCGAACCGGTTCTGGTCCTCCGGGAGGACGAGTTCGTGCCGGCGGAGGAGCTGGTTACAGAGCTCGAGCACGTCCGCAAGTGGCCTCCCGACCACTGGCACCTCGCCTTTCAGGGACAGCTCCGCACGATCGTCGAGGCGGACGCGGCGCTGCTCCGCGAGCGGCTGTCATCGGCGGCCAGCCGCGGCGCCGGCGAACAGACAGCCCCGGCTCGCGCGTGAGCGACGAGGGCACCGAACTAGTCCACGAGCGCCACTTCACTCGTGAGGAGGCGAACGCCATCCTCCCGCGGCTGACCGGCATGCTCGAGCAGCTTCGGGAGGCGAAGGACGAGCTCACGGACGCCGAGGCCCACGAGGCGCTCTCGGATGCCGCCCCGACCAACGGCGGCGGCGAGGAGGGGCGGCAGGTCGGCGTCGCCTTCCTCGAAGTCCGGAAGATCCTCGAGACCATCGAGCAGTCGGGCATCGTTCTGCGCGACATCGATCGAGGGCTGGTCGACTTCCCCACCGTCATCGACGGGCGCGAGGTCTACCTGTGCTGGGAGCTCGGCGAGGATGAAGTCGGCTACTGGCACGATATGGACGCGGGCTACGGTGGCCGCGAGCCGCTCGACTAGCTCGCTTCCGCGGCAGCTGCTTCGCGACCTGCGTGGCCTGGGCGGCAACGAGCGCATCGCGGTGATCGGTGCGGCGATCATGGTCGGCAGCCTGCTGCTGCCCTGGTACCAGTCGCCGATCTCCAACGACCTGGTGCAGACCGGGTTCGGTGCCTTCGGCTGGGCCGAGGCCGCGCTGATCCTGATCGCTGCGGCCATCACCTTTCTGGCCCTACAGGGCGGTGGCGGCTACGTGCCGCCGCGGCCCCTGCGCGAGTGGGCCCTGTTCGTGCTGGCGGGCTGCTGGGCGGCGCTGATCGTCCTCTACCGGATCGCCGACCGGCCGCGGTTCACGCTCGCCGGCCACGACGAGCCGTATGACCTGCACTACGCGATCTTCGTGGCGCTGGCCGGCGCGGCGATCATCGTCATCGCCGGCCTCCGGATGCGGCCGAGGGAGAAGGCGAAGCGTCCGCGGGCGCCGGACTGATCCGGCACAGTCGCTCAGAGCGGGTCGGATTCGGCCAGCGCCGGCCCGACGATCTCCATCGCGTGGTCCGCGGCGGCGGCGCGGAACGTGTCGAGATCGAACTCGGTCATCGACGAGAGGGCATCGAAGAAGCCCTCCATGCCGGCGGGCCCAGGGCCTCTCTTGCTGAGCTCGTCCCCGAGCTTCCAGCGAAAGTCGCCTTCGATGATGTAGACGGTCTCGTCCTCGCGGCCATGGAAATGCAGGGGCGGTCCCTCACCCGGCGGCGCGACTGCCTCGAGCGCCGCGAGCGCACCGTTCGATTGCTCGCCCCTGACGAGGAAGGTGATGTCGCCCCCGATCGGACTACGGATGCGGTCCCCCTCGTCCGGCCCGACCGCGATTCCCTTCGGCTGTGCGCTCACGTCGCCTCCTTCACCCCTCGATCGGCTCCGGCGGTTCAAGCCCGTGTCGCCGCATCCCAGCCTCGATCTCCTCGATCACCGTTTCGATCACGGCGACCCTGGCGTAGCGTTTCGAGTCGGCGGGGATCAGCTGCCAGACGGCGTGCGGCTCGATGCTCGTCCGAGCGACCATGTCCTCGACCGCAGCGTCATACGCGTCTCGCTTGTCGCGATTGCGCCAGTCCTCCTCGGTGAGCTTCCACGTCTTCAGGGGATTCTTCTCCCGCTTCTTGAACCGCTTCAACTGCTCCTCGGGCGAGATGTGCATCCAGAACTTGATCAGAATCATCCCCTCGTCGCAGAGCGTCCGCTCGAAGTCGTTGATCTCGTCGTAGGCGCGCAGCCATTGCTCTCTGTTGGCGAATCCCTCGACTCGCTCGACCAGCACTCGTCCATACCAGGAGCGATCGAAGACCGACATCCCGCCCCATCCCGGCAGCTTCGGCCAGAAGCGCCAGAGGAAGTGGTGCCGCTTCTCGTCGTGAGTAGGTGCGGCGAATTGAACAACCCGCACATGCCGGGGGTCGAGCTGTGACACGAGCCGCTTGATCGCACCACCCTTGCCCGAGGCGTCGCCACCCTCGAAGATCACGCAGACCGGCGGCCCCAGCTGCCCATCGCCGATCAGCCCCCCGAGCGTGAGGCGGAGCTGGGTCAGGCGGGTCCAGGCACGGTCCAGCCGCTCCGCCTCCTCCTTCTTGGAGAGCTTCAGCGAGAGGTCGAGCTCGTCGAGGACCCCCACAAACCGATCCTCTCAGTCGCGGCGTCCGAGGGCAACTAGAAGCCGGTTGGTGCGCGACCGTTGTGCGTGGCGATCGCGAGCTGGAGCAGGCCGATCGCGGCCAGGATCACGACGATCCCGAACGCGACGATCCAGTTGTTGCGAGCGCCGTGCCCGTACCAGCCCACGAGAAAGCCGATGGCCAACATCACGGCATACGGGCCGAGCGCGTCGGGCAGGGCGATGGTGGCCATCAAGGGCTATCTATCATCCCCGAGATGCCGGACCCGCAGCCGCAGTCAGTCGCCCAGGTTCGCGAGGGCCTCGGCCAGGTCGGCTACCTCGCCGACGAGGCCGCCGCGCTCGTCTCCTTCCTCGCACAGCGCTTGGGCAAGCCCGTGCTGGTCGAGGGACCGGCGGGCGTCGGCAAGACCGAGCTCGCCAAGGCGCTCTCCCGTTCGACCGGGCGCCGCCTGGTCCGCCTCCAGTGCTACGAGGGGCTCGACGAGGCCAAGGCCCTTTACGAGTGGAACTACCGCAAGCAGCTGCTCCGCATTCAGGCCGAATCGGCCGGCGACGGCGAGGGGTCCTGGGAGGCCACCCGGGGCGACATCTTCGGCGAGGAGTTCCTGCTCACCCGGCCTCTCATGGAGGCGATCAGCGCCGACGATGCGGTCGTCCTGCTGATCGACGAGATCGACAAGACCGACCAGGAGTTCGAGGCGATGCTGCTCGAGGTCCTCTCGGATTTCCAGATCTCGATCCCGGAGCTGGGCGTGATCGAGGCGACGACGCGCCCGATCGTCGTCCTCACCTCCAACAACTCGCGCGAGCTCACCGAGGCGCTCAAGCGCCGTTGTCTCTACCTCTGGCTCGACTACCCCTCGGTCGATCGCGAGCTGGACATCGTCCGCCTGCATGCGCCGGAGCTCGACGAGTCGCTGGCCCGCCGGCTCGTCGAAATCGTCCATATGGTCCGGCAGCTCGACCTGAAGAAG
>DATFPJ010000104.1:0-2478 GCA_035264865.1 Solirubrobacterales bacterium | reverse complement strand
CTCCTCGTCGCCCGCCTCAACCAGACGGTCGGCCTTCGAGGGGACGAACTCGTTGAGGAAGGCCTCGATCGCTGGCGGCGGCTGGGCGCCGATGAACTCGGCGACGACCTTGCCGTTCTTGAACGCCTTGACGGCAGGGATACTGCGGATCTCATAGGCGCGAGCCAGCGTCTGATTGGCGTCGGTGTCGAGCTTGGCCAGCTCGACCTCCCCGGCGCGTTTGCGCACCGCGTCCTCCAGCGCAGGCCCCAAGGTGCGGCAGGGCCCGCACCACTCGGCCCAGAAGTCGACCACCACGGGTACCTGCTTCGAGCGCTCGATGACCTTGGTTTCGAAGTCCCGCTCGGAAACGTCGCCGATCATGCCTCTGAGGTTAGTGAGGCCGGCGCGCGGGTCTCGGCGGTCCCGAGGTGCCGGCGCAGGAAGTGCAGCTGGTCGGCGATCGAGCGCTCGCGCCACTCCACGTAGATGTCGAAGTGCTCGCACGGGTACTCACGTACCTCGACCCGCCCCTTGGCGCGCCAGGCTGCGGCACGCGCCTGGGTCGCAGGCGCGACCGTGTCGCGGTCGGCGATCTGGATCAGGATCGGGCAGCGGACGCCCTCGATCCGGGTGACCGCCCGGTTCGCGTTCTCGGCGATCACGGCGCGCGCGGCGAGCTCGTTCCGCCAGGTCGGACCGGCAATCGCGTGATAGCCCCGCTCGGCGTCCGGGCTCGCCATCGCCGCAACCTGACCGGGCGGGGCGACGACCGGGATCAGGTGGGGCGGCCTGCCTCGCGCCGCGCCGGCCAGGTCCCGGAGGCCCTCGCGTGCGATCCGCGCGAGCTGCCGCCAGCTCGCGTAGTTGGCGATCTCGCTGAGCGTCCGGAGGCCGTCCAGATCAGGCGTCTGGGAGACGACGGCGGCGATCCTGGGGTCACCGGCGGCGACGTAGACCACGTGGCCGCCCGACCAGGAGGTGCCCCAGAGGACGATCCGCTCGGGGTCGACCCCGTCGAGCCCGCGGGCGAACTCGACCGCGGCGGCATAGTCCTCGCGGTGGCGTGGAGGCCAGGCGACTTGGCGCGGCTCGCCGGACGAGTCCCCGAAGCCGCGGTAGTCGAAGAGCAGCGCGTCGAGCCCCGCCTCGGCGAGCGCCTCGGCGAACGGCAGCAAGCCCGAGTCGCGGGTACCGCCGATCCCGTGCGCCATGACGACGCAGGGGCGGCCGATGCCGCCGGCGAAGGCGTCACCCTCGCCGCGCAGATGCCAGGCTGCGCAGGTCTCCCCGTGGCTTGGGAAGGAGACGTCGCTGGCCTCAGGCAGCGGTCGCCTCCGCGCTCCGCGCCCTGCCCGCGAGCTTCGGGGCCATCCCCTGCGCGGCGCGCTCACGACCGGCGGGGATCTCCCGCGTCCAGATGTCGTGCTCATACGTGTACCACTCGATCTCCATCGTGTGGCGGGGCCGATCCGAGAAGTCTCCGCTGTGTACCGCGTCGTCCCGCCGGATCGTCTCCTCCATCTCTGGGAGGGAGGGGAGGGCGTAGTCGCCTCCGACATAGCGTGCGACGAGCTTCGACTGAAGCTCGACGAACGGGAACAGCGTCGGGATCGCCTGGGCGAAGCCGATGAAGGCGAGGTCGTCGATGCCCGGATGGAAGGCCCGCTTGTAGAGCGGCAGCCGGTTCTCCGGGGCCGAGATGAACCCGGGATCGAAGAACGGGAAGGTGATGTTGTAGCCCGTCGCCCAGATGATCACGTCGACCCGCTCGGTGGTGCCGTCCTCGAAGAGCACCGAGTCTCCCTGGAGCTCGGAGACGTTCGGCTTGGCGACCGCATCGCCGGAACCCAGGCGGAGCAGCAGCTCGCTCGAGACGGTGGGATGGGCCTGCATGAAGCGGTGATTGGGGGTTGGGAGGCCGAAGTCCTCCATCCGGCCCGAGGCGAGCCGCGGGATCGGCCGCGCGAGCAGCCGCTGCAGCTTCAGCGGCAGCCTCGGATTCACCTTGACGAGCGTGTCGAGCGGACGTCCCAGGAAGTACTTGGGGACGACCCAGGCGCCGCTTCGCGTAGAGAGGAAGACCTTCTCGGCGACGCCCTTGCGGGAGAGCTCGGAGACGATGTCGACGCCGCTGTTGCCGATCCCGACCACCAGCACACGCTTGCCGTAGAGGTCGAGGGGGTCGTTCGGGCCGATGTAGTGGTGTGAATGAAGGGTCTCGCCGTCGAAGCTCCCCGGGAAGTCCGGGTAACGCGGGTCCCAGTGGTGTCCGTTGCCGACGATCAGGAAGTCGAACTCCTCGGTCTCGCCGTCGCCCAGCCGGATCCGCCAGCCGCCGCCGTCCAGCCGGTCCGCATGCTCGACCGGTGTCTCGAAGCGGATCCGGTCGCGCAGGGAGAAGGCGTCCGCGTAGCGATGCAGATAGCCCAGGATCTGGCTGTGATGGGGGTAGTCGGGAAACTCGTCCGGCCCCATCGGCATGTCGCGGAAGGACAC
>DATFPJ010000103.1:0-4247 GCA_035264865.1 Solirubrobacterales bacterium | reverse complement strand
CTGGCTTGCGCGCGACGAGCGCCTCGGGCGGGCGGTGGCGGTGAAGTTGCTCTCCGACAGCCTCGCGCACGACGATTCCTACCTGAGCCGCTTTCGCCGTGAGGCTCGCCTCGCGGCGGGCCTTTCGCATCCGAATCTCGTCAAGGTCTACGACTTCGGCGAGGACGAGCGTCCCTACCTAGTGATGGAGTACGTCGAGGGCGGGACACTCGCCGACCGCATCGCCGGCGACACCGCGCACGAGTTGGATCCCGACCGGCTGGCGCGAGAGCTCCTCGGCGCGCTCGATCACATTCACTCCGCGGCGATCGTCCATCGGGACATCAAGCCGGGAAACGTGCTGATCGCGCCGGACGTTAGCGCCAGGGTGACCGACTTCGGCATCGCGCAGCCGGAGGGCGCGACCCGGCTGACGAGCACCGGACTAGTGGTCGGGACCCGCAACTACATCGCGCCCGAGGTCCTCCGCGGCGACCCCGCGACGGTGCGCTCGGATCTCTATTCCTGCGCGATGGTGCTCCAGGAGGCATTCGGCGAGATGCTGCCCCCCCGGCTCGCGCCAGTGGTTGAACAGCTAGCCGACGAGGATCCGGCCCGCCGGCCCGAATCCGCATCGGCGGCGCTTGCGTGCCTCGCGGCCGCCGGCGCCCCGAGCGGCCCCAGCGCAAGCGCCACCGCCCCCACCGTTCCGCTTTCTCCCGACCGCACCGCCCCGACTATCCCGATAGGAGCCGCCACGGCCCGAATTCAGCGCCGCGGGCCCATCCTCGCTGGATTGGTCGCGCTCGCCGCCCTCCTCCTGGTCGGGATCTTGATGCTGAGCGGCGGCGATGGGGGATCCTCACCCGGCGACCAGCAGGGCGAGGGGCCCGGTACTGCATCGACCGCGAAAACCACCGGAACCCAAGACGTCCCGACGGAGACGGCCACCCCAGGGTCGCTCGCGCCGTCGGCAAAACCCGAGAAGGGTAAGCCTCCGAAGCCACCCAAGTCACCGCCCGGCAAGGCCAAGGGTCGGAGCAAGCACTGAGGGGCAGAGGGTCCGACAGGCGCGGGACCCGTTTCCTATCGCTGTCCTTGTCGTGTTACACCCTCGACCCCTGCCGGATCGCCTCCACGTTTCCTCGGACATCGCCCGCGCAGTATCTCGCGTCCATCCCGAAAGTGCCGCTTTCTCTTTGAAGAAGACCCGGCTGTCAAGGGGGTGATCGTCCGGGGTGGCGTTTGTCGTCGGGCCGCTCCCAGCTGGTGGATGAGGTGTGCTCATTTCTCTTTCGGCGCTCTGGGCGCTGATCGTTCCTGAGAGCTGCCCCGGCCGCTCAATTCCATGCGGGACCGTCAGGCGGTCAGAAAGCAGCGGGAGCTCGCCGGGGCAGGCTTGAAGGGCTCGCGGCGAGAGAGCATGTGCCAGGCCGCGATCAGGAGCTTGCGGGCGACCGCCGACTTCGCCGGGTTCTTGCCATGGCGGGCCGCGATCCGCAGGTAGTGCTCGTGCCAGGGGTTGGAGGGGCGCCAGGCCTGGTTGGCGGCTTCGACCGCCGCCCAACGCAGGGTCCTCGAGCCGGCCTTGGAGAGCGCTCCGGTCGCTGAGCGGTCTCCCGACTGGTTGATCCGAGGAGCGAGCCCGGCGTAGCCGACCAGCTTCCTCGGCGATGAGAAGCGGGAGACCTCGCCGATCTCGGCTGCGAAGGTGAGGCTGAGCAGCGGGCCGACCCCGGGGATCGTCGCGAGCAGCTTGGCGCGCTCATCGCGGCGCGCGAGCGGAGCGAGCTCGCGGTCGATCGGATCGATGCGGCAGTCCATTTCCTTCGAGAGCTCGAGCAGCTCGGTGATCGAGGCCCGCCAGACGGCCGGCACCCCGCGGCGCTCGAGCAGCTCGATCCCATCCGGCTTTCGCAGCCGGGCATGGGAGATCCGCAGCCCGAACTGGGTGAGCAGGCCGAAGATCCGGTTGCGGGCAGAGGTCCTCGTCTTCACCAGGTGGGCACGACGGCGCAGGCGCTCCCGAAGCGCCCGGTCCTCGGGGCTCGGCAGCCAGAGCTCGGGGACCAGCTCGCGCCGGCGAAGCTCGGCCAGCACCCTGGCGTCGACCCTGTCGGTCTTGCAGGCCAGCGGGGCGACGTCCCTGACTTTGCGGGCGTGGGCGACCTGCACCTGCCAGCCCGCAACCTCGAGGCGGTCGCGGACCCAGACCGCGCCGCTCATCATCTCGACGGCGGCCTTCGCCTCTGTGCCGAGCTTCAAGACCAGCTTCGCCAGTCCATCCTCGTCGGCCGAGATCAGCCCCTCGGCTTTGATCTCGCCGCCCTCGCCCATCGCGCAGTAGGCCGCTCGCCCGTAGGCCCAATCGATTCCGACATAGTTCATTGCCGGGGTCTCCTCTCTCGCTGGAACAGCAGTGCCAACCGCCGTTCTATTGCGCGGGGCGGAGGCCCCTTCTCAGCTACGTCGCGGGCGCCGCTCCTTCATGACATTCCATGCAAAGCAGCAC
This sequence comes from Solirubrobacterales bacterium, assembly GCA_035264865.1. Lineage (GTDB taxonomy): Bacteria > Actinomycetota > Thermoleophilia > Solirubrobacterales > 70-9 > DASUPK01. The sequence continues at coordinate 1,756 of DATFPJ010000103.1, read as the reverse complement.
TTTTCGGCGCGCGCCGGTCAGCGGAACTGTGACCGGGGAGGACGTTAAAAAACCGGGGACCGCTTGGCGGCTCTCAACCGGGTGCGGCCCCTTCCCCCTCGGCGGCCCGGCGTCGTTCGCTCACGACCTCCAAATCGAGGACACGTAGATGTCGGACTTGCAGCTCATCGATCTCGAGCCGCTTGATCGCTGCCCGACCGATGGCGAGTCGACCGATTGCCACTGCGCCCAGCGCGGCCGCCCCGACGGCCAAGGCCCCTATCGCCGTAGGTCCGCGTGCGTCGAGGGCGATGACTCGCACCGTCAGATCCCGCCAACGTGACGCGGTCCCAGGCCGCGTACGGTCCGACATGCTCCTTGTGAGCGCGCTTGCTAGGGCGATGTCCGCCACGTCCCCTGTGAACGCGCCGACCAGGCTGAGCTGCGCAGCTCGATCGCGGTCCTTCATGTCCCTTGTGATCGCGCTTGCCAGCGCGAAGCCCAACGCGTTGAATGCCATGCTGCTCCCTCCGATTCGTAGTCGCTAGTGTCCTCGCGCTCTTCTAGCGCGCACCGATTCTCCAGAAAGCCAGGGGTCGGGCGCGCGGAGACCGTCGAGCGGGTTCGTGACGTCCGCGACAGCGCGGTACAAGGGCGCGGCACAAGCGACCATCTCACGCCAGGAAGCGGGGGTGAACCATAAGGGGACGGCTCTAATCCGAGGGCTTCTGCTCCGCCAGCGGGTCGGGTACCGCGCCACGAAGTTGCACGACCGCCTCCTTGGTGGTGATCTGCCCGACGTCGAGGCGCAGCAGGATCTTCAGGATCCTGTTGTCCTCCTCAAGCGCCTCCCGCTGTTCCTTCTTGTGGGCGATTCGTTGGCCGGAGTCCGCCATGAACCGATCCCGCTCTTCGTCAGTGAGCCCGGCCCAGGCGAGCCTGTCCTCTAGGCCGGGCTCCTCGCCACGCCGGTACTTCGCCAACATCCGGTCGGCCAGCTCGGCGACCGCGTCGTAGTCGGTCATCTGATCCTCTCGACTGGTAGAGACACACCGGGTGTCTCCCAGGTGTCTAGCTGTAGCTCCTAAGAACGTTGTTCATCCGGGCCTCCTTGGAGGCTGGGGGTGTCGAGACCTCCAGACCCAAGGAGAGCACCGGATGAACATCCACGCTAACGCCAAGACCTGCCCGAATTCCCGCGAGCTGCTCGCCAGGCGAGTGATCGAGGAGGGCTGGAGCTATGCCAGCGCCGCGGAGGCGGCGGGAGTGAGCAAGAGAACCGCGGCCAAGTGGGTCGCCCGCCGCCGGCGCGGAGAGTCGATGGCCGACCGCTCTTCGGCTCCGAGGAGGGTGCCCTCGAGGACCCCGGCTGAGAAGGTCGAGGCGATCGAGCGGCTGCGGCGGCTGCGGATGACCGCGGCCGAGATCGCCGAGGTCCTCGGCATGGCCCTCTCGACCGTCTCGCTTTGGCTTCGGCGGATCGGGCTCGGCAAGCGCTCCCGCCTGGAGCCGCCCTCACCGCCGAATCGCTACGAGCGAGCGAGGCCCGGCGAGCTGATCCACGTCGACGTCAAGAAGCTCGGTCGCTTCAGGGCGGCGGGCAAGCGGCTCCTCTCGACCCGCTACCGAAGCCAGGGCGCCGGCTGGGAGTGCTGCCACGTCGCGATCGATGACGCCACCCGCCTCGCCTACGTCGAGGTTCTCCCCGACGAGCGCGGGGAGACCGCGGCAGGCTTCCTGCGCCGCGCGGTCGCCTGGTTCGCCGAGCGCGGCGTCA
>DATFPJ010000102.1:0-7843 GCA_035264865.1 Solirubrobacterales bacterium | reverse complement strand
CTGGCCTTCGCGATCGCGGTGGCCGCGGGTGTCTACCTGGCCACGGTCGCCGGGCCGGTGATCCTGGCGATCGGAGCGGTCTCGATCCTGGCCGGCGTCCTCTACACAGGAGGACCGCGGCCGTATGGGTATGCGGGCCTCGGCGAGCTCTTCGTCTTCCTCTTCTTCGGCCTGGTTGCCGTCAACGGCTCCTATTACGTCCAGCTGGAGCGGCTCGACTGGCTGCCGTTCGGGCTCTCGGTCGCCGTGGGCTGCCTGGCCACGGCGATCCTCGTCGTCAACAACGTCAGGGACGTGGAGACCGATCGCCGCGCCGGCAAGCTCACCCTCGCGGTGCGCCTCGGTCGGGACGGCGCCCGCCGCCTCTACGTCGCGCTGCTCGCGATCGCCTATCTGGCGCTCGCGGTGATCGTCGTAGCGAATGGCGATGCCTGGTGGGCGCTGCTCGGGCTGCTCTCGCTGCCGCTGGCGCTGCGGCCCGCGCGCGCCGTGCTGACTCGCACCGATGGTCCAGCCCTCAACGGCGCGCTGGCCGGGACGGGCGCGCTGCTCGGGGCCTTCAGCCTGCTGGTCTCGGTGGGTCTCCTGATCGCCGCGTAGGCCGCCCGGATCGCCGGATCGTCGTAGAGTCGCCGCATGGCGGCCATGCCGCTCGAGATGATCGAGGCCCGAAGCCTGATCAGCCGGCTCAGCACCGCGTCGTTTCTCGTCGATCCCGGCGGCACGCTCCTGTACTTCAACGAGCCCGCGGCCGAGCTCCTGGGTGTCAGCTTCGAGGAGGCGGGGCGGATGGAGGCGGGCACCTGGGGAACGCGCTTCCGGCCGCGCGAGGTAAGCGGTCGCGAGCTCCCCGTGGAGGAGCTCCCGCTGTCCGTCGCCGTTCAGTCCGGGCAGCCCGGCTTCGCGCGGATGCAGATCACCTCCGCGGACGGCTCCGAGCGGCAGATCGAGGTATCCGCCTTCCCGATCATGGGATCGGACGGCCAGGTGGGCGCGCTGGCGATCTTCTGGCCGGTGGGGGAAGACGAAGGCGAGAGCTGATCGGCGGTGCGGCTCGAGGAGCTTGAGGTCATTCCCTACTCGCTGCCGTTTCGCGAGCCGTACATCACAGCGCGCGGAGAGCTGCGCGAGCGCAACCTGATCCTGATCAGGATCCGCGGGGAGGGCCTCGAGGGACTGGGTGAGACGACTGCGCTCACGCTCCGGGGCGGTCTGGGCATCGAGCAGATCGCCGCCGAGATCCGCGACCGCTGCTGGCCCGCGTTGCTCGACGGCGGGGTCGATCCAGACCGGATCTGGTCGACGATGGCGCGCGTTCGCAACCGGGGCGCCTCCGCGCAGGCGGTGGCCGCGGTGGACATCGCGCTCCATGACCTGGTGGGCCGCGCCATGGGCCGGCCGGTGTGGCGGGTGCTCGGAGCCGACAGGGCCGATCCGGTCACCTGCAACGCCACGCTCCCCGCCGCCAACCCCGCGGCGACCCGGGCCATGCTCGACGCGTGGACCGCCGAGGGCTTTCGCACCTACAAACTCAAGGTCGGATTGGCCGGCGACGTGACCCAGGTCGCGACGGTCCGTGAGGCGCTCGGACCGGAGGCCGCGATCCGGGTGGACGCGAACGGCACCTGGAGCGTCCCCGACGCCGTGGAGCGCCTGCGTGCCCTCGTGCGGCACGACATCGAGCTGGCCGAGCAGCCCGTCGGAACGTTCGAGCAGATGGTCGACGTCCGCCGGGACGTCGAGCTGCGGATGGCGGCCGACGAAAGCCTCGTCTCACCCTTCGACGCCCGCCGGGCGCGTGAGCTCGGCGCGTGCGAGATCGCCGCGGTCAAGGTCGCCAAAGTCGGGGGTGTCGGAGCGGCGCTCGAGATCGCTGAGGTGCTGCCGGCCTATCTGTCGAGCGCGCTCGAGGGACCGGTCGGGATCGCGGCTGCGGCGCACACGGTCCAGGCGCTCCGCGCGCGCGGCGGGGATGCCGGCGTCGCCCACGGGCTGGCGACGGAACGGCTGTTCTCGGCGACGATTGGAACCGGAGTCCGCGCCGAGGGGGACCGTCTGATCGTCGGGGACGATCCCGGCCTCGGCGTCGAGATCGACGAAGAGGCCCTTGCGGCCCACCGGATCGGCTGAACTACCGTCTAAGGACGTGGATCCGACCAACCGAAACACGGCGCTCGCGTCCGCGATGGTCGAGGAGCTGACGCGCTGCGGCGTTCGGCGGGCGGTGGTCTCCCCGGGCTCTCGCTCGACCCCCCTCGCCGTCGCGCTCTGGCGCGAGCCGGCGATCGAGGTGACGGTGATCCTCGACGAGCGCAGCGCCGGGTTCTTCGCGCTGGGCACGGCGCTGGCGACAGGCGTGCCCGCCGCCGTGCTCTGCACGTCGGGCTCGGCGGCGGCGAACCTGCATCCGGCGGTGGTCGAGGCAGACGAGGCGGGCGTGCCGATGATCCTCCTCACCGCCGACCGCCCCCCCGAGCTGCGCGACATCGGCGCCGGCCAGACCATCGATCAGCTCAAGCTCTACGGCGACGCCGTTCGCTGGTTCTGCGAGGTCGGCACGCACGAGGCTGACGACGACGGGCTCCTCCACTTCCGCGCGGTGGCCTGCCGTGCGTACGCGATGGCGGCCGGTGACCCTCGTCCCGGCCCGGTACACCTCAATGTCCCTTGGCGCGATCCGCTCGCGCCGATTCCCGTCGAGGGCCAGGTGAGGGCCACCGATCCCGTCGCGCTCGAAGGCCGTGCCGACGTCCCGCTCACCGCCGTCGAGGCGGCACCTGCCCGGGCGGGCGAAGCGCTGCTCGACCGGATCGCCGAGCGGATCGCGGGCTGCGAGCGAGGCCTGATCGTCGCGGGACGCTGTCACGACCCCTCCGTCGCCGACCCCGTCGCGTCGCTGGCGGCCGCGGCCGGGTTTCCGATCCTCGCCGAGCCGACCTCTCAGCTCCGACGTGGTCCGCACGACCGCTCGCTGGTGGTCTCGAGCTACGACCACCTCGTCCGAGACCGCCCCGAGCTCCTCGCTCCGGAGTTGATCGTGCGCGTTGGCGACCTTCCGACCAGCAAGCCGCTGCGCCAGTGGCTGGCGGCGATCGCGGGACTCGAGCAGATCGTGATCGACGCTGTCGGTGAGTGGCGCGAGCCCACGCGGCGGGCCGTCACGAGCGTGCGGGCGGACCCCATCGCGACCGCCCGCTCGCTGACCGAGCGCCTCACCCGCCTGCGCCCAGGTGCCTCCGCCGTAGCCGGTTCCCCCTTCGCGGCCGCCTGGCTCGAGGCCGACCGCGCGGCCGGCACCGCCGTCGACGAGCGTCTGGCGCAGCTCGACGAGCTCAGCGAGCCCGGCGTATGGTCAGCTCTCGGCCGCGCCCTGCGCGATGGAGACTCCGTCTTCGCCGCCTCCAGCATGCCGGTCCGCGACCTGGAGGCCTTCCTGCGGCCTGGTCCCGAAGGCGTGCTCTTCGCTTCGAACCGCGGCGCGAACGGCATCGACGGTCTGGTCTCGACGGCCGCGGGTCTCGCAGCCGGCCGCGGCGCCCGCACCTGGGCCATACTGGGCGACCTCGCCCTCTTCCACGACCTCGGAGGCATGTCGGCGGCGGCGCGGCACCGCGACCTCCGGCTGATCGTGATTGACAACTCCGGCGGCGGGATCTTCCACTTCCTGCCGCAGGCCGAGGCGATGCCCGATGAGGAGTTCGAGGCGCTGTTGGGGACGCCGGCGGAACTGGATCCGGCGGCGGCGGCGCGCCTGTACGGCCTCTCCGTTACGACCCCAGAGAACCCCTCAGAGCTCGCCGAGGCGCTGGAGGGAACAGCCAGGATGATCGTCGTGCGGACCGACCGCCACCGCAACCTCGAGCTCCACCGGGAGCTGGCCGAGGCCGCGGCGGCGGCTCCACGCTCTTAGGTCTGCGCTGGCTCCGGGATCGCGCCGATCTGCATCATCAGCGCCATGTTGTCGGTGACACCCCAGTGCTCGGCGCACTTGCCGTCTTCGAATCGGACGATGTCGATGCTCTTGATCTCGAACGACTTGTCGGTCGCGGGGACGCCCATGAACTCTCCGGTGTGCCGACCAGTGATCGTGACCTCAGCGGAGGCCATGTCACCGCTCTCGACCGCGGGCCCGACGGTCGCCTTCAGATCGGAGAACGCCTCGCGCATCATGCTGACGAAGAACCTGACGCCCTCCTTCCCCTCAGGTTGGCCGGGAAGGCCCTCCTCGTGGTCGACGACGTCATCTGTGACCAAGTCGTCGATCGCGTCCATATTGCCGTTACTCAGCGTCTCGTCGTAGAACTTCTGGATCAACTCGGCACCTTCAGCCATGCCGTTCTCCTTCTCCTCGTTTGCCCCCGGGACCATCCACTCACGAGCGGGCGTCGCTGTCAAGGGCCGGTGAAGGCCGAATCCGCTGGGAACTAGCCGGACAGCAGCGGAAGCAGCGCCTCGAACTTGAGCTCGGATTCCTGGAGCTCCGCGGCGGGGTCGGAGTCGGCGACGATGCCGCACCCGGCGAACAGGTGGGCCTCACGATCGCGCAGCAGCGCCGAGCGCAGGCCGACGCAGAACTCCCCGTCCTCGGCGGCATCCATCCAGCCCATCGGGCCCGTGTACCAGCCGCGGTCGATGCCCTCGAGCCGGTCGATCAGCTCCAGGGCCGGTGCGCGCGGCTCTCCCCCGATGGCGGGCGTCGGATGCAGGAGTCCCGCAAGCTCGATCGCGCTGTGAGACTCCGCGAGCTGCGCACGGATCGGCGTCGCCAGGTGCTGGAGGTTCCCGACCTTGATCACGAACGGCTCCCCCTCTGCGTGGACCCAGACCGAATGGGGGCGCAGGGCGCGCTCGATGCGGCGCACCACGATGCCGTGCTCGTCCCGGACCTTGGGGCTGCGCAACATCGCCTCGCCGAGGTGGTCGTCGACGGCGGGGTCCGCGCTGCGGGAGGTGGTGCCGGCGAGAGCGACGGTCGCGGCGACGGCTCCCGAGCGGCGGACCAGTAGCTCGGGGCTGGCGCCGACGAACGCCGCCTCCGGCGTGCCGAAGCAGAAGCAGAAGCACGACGGAAACAGCTCCCGCAGCGATCCGATCAGCGCGCCCGGATCGATTGCGGCCGGCGCCTGGACGGTGAGCTCACGCGCCAGGACCACCTTCCGGACCTCGCCCGCGCGGATGCGCTCGACCGCGGTGGCCACGATCCGCTCGTAGCGCTCCGGGAGATGGCGACCCGTGACCGTCGTGGCCACGCTCGGATGGGGATCCACAGGCGTCAGGGCCGCCGGCTTCAGCGAGGCGAGCCGTCCCTCGAGCATCCGCAGCCTTTGGGTCGGATCAGCACCGGGCTCGAGCATCACCGACGCCGTCACGAAGGCCCGCCCATCGCGCCGGGCGAAGGCAAGCTCGGGCAGCACCGCGAGAGCGGGCGGGAGCGAGGACCAGATTGGTGCGCTGCCGCCGTTCGGGGCGAAGGCGAGCCCGGTCGCGAAGACCGGTCCTGCGCCTGCCGGGAGCCCATCGGGTTCGGACGCCACCCGGTCGTGCATCAGGCGGGCACAGCCGGCGGCGAGGTCGGTGAAGCGATCGGCGCCGCGGCTCACCACCTCGGCCGCCGTGCCGAGGCCGGCGACGGCGAAGCCCCGATCGGGCTGCTCCCAGCAGAACCAGCGGTCGGACGCCAGCCGCGACCCGGCCGCCAGGGCGGTGGGATCGAGGGCCGGGCCGACCTCAGCGGTCGCGGAGACGAGCAGGCGGCGCCGGGCGCCCTCCGCCCGCGAGAGGGCATCCTCGAGCGGCGCGAGGACCGAGCCCGTGTCGAGCTCCACGCCCATCCCTCAGAAGACGGGTTGCGCTTTCGCGCACCCTCGCATCACGCGTCGGGCTTCGAGCGGGCGATGGCGACTTCGCCCGTCCGGACCATCTCGATCAGCCCGTGCGGGCGGATCATGCGCTCGAAGGCCTCGATCTTGTCCGAGCTGCCGGTGACCTCGATGGTCAGAGAGCGGCGCGAGACGTCGACGATCTTTGCGCGGAAGATCTCGGCGAACTGCATGATCTCCGCGCGACTCTCGATCGGAGCCGAGACCTTGAAGAGGGCCATCTCGCGGGCGATGGTCTCGCCCGGCTCCATGTCCCTGATCTTGATCACGTTGACCAGCTTGTGGAGCTGCTTGGTCACCTGATCGATCGGGTGGACGGCCCCATCCACCGTCAGCGTGATGCGCGAGATCTCCGGATCCTCGGTGGGGCCGACCGCCAGCGTGTCGATGTTGAACCCGCGGCGGCTGAACAGCCCCGCGATCCGGGCGAGGACGCCTGGCCGGTTCTCGACCAGGATCGAGAGGACATGCTTGCGGCCGGTGAGCGCGCCTGCGGCGGCGTCGAGGTCCTCGAGCTTGATCAGGTCTGGAGTGCCGGCTTCCATCAGATGAGCGACTCCATAGCCGCGTGCGTGGTCGTGGGGTCGTTCATCTAGCCCACCATGTCCCGGGCGGCGGCGCCGGCCGGGATCATCGGGAAACAGTTCTCGTCCTTGGTGACCCGGACGTCGAGCAGCACCGGGCCATCGGTGGCAATCGCCTCGCGCATCGCGGCCTCGACCTCGTTCTTGTCGTCGACCATCATGCCCTTGCAGCCGAACGCATCGGCGAGCTTCGGCCAGTCCGGACTCGGCCCCATCTCCACCGAGGAGTAGCGGCCGTCCCAGAAGAGCTCCTGCCACTGGCGGACCATGCCGAAGTAGCCGTTGTTCATCAGGAAGACCTTCACCGGGATCTCGTGGCGGACGGCTGTGGCGAGCTCCTGGCAGGTCATGATCAGGCTGCCGTCACCCGCGAGGCAGACCACGGTGTCGTCCGGGCAGGCGACCTTGGCGCCGATCGCCGAGGGTAGGCCGAAGCCCATCGTGCCGAGCCCACCGGAGTTGATCCAGCGGCGCGGCTTGGCGAAGTCGTAGTACTGGGCGCACCACATCTGGTGCTGGCCGACGTCCGAGGTGATGATCGCGTCGCCCTCGGTGGCGGCGTACATCGCCTGAATCATCCGCTGGGGCTTGATCTCCGAGTCCGTGGCGTCCTCGTAGGTGAGCGGGTATTCCTTCTGCCAGGCGCGGATCTGGTCCCACCAGGCGTCGAGGCGGCTCCGGTCGGCCTTGGTCGCCCGGTACTCCTTGGTCAGCTTCGGCAGGACCTCCTTGGCGTCGCCGACGATCGGGATGTGCGCCGGGACGTTCTTGGAGATCTCGGCGGGGTCGATGTCGATGTGGACGAACTTGGCCCGCGGGGCGAACTCGGAGAGCTTGCCCGTGATCCGGTCGTCGAACCGCGCTCCGATCGCGACGATCAGGTCGGCGTTGTCCATCGAGTAGTTCGCCGCCCGGGTCCCGTGCATGCCCAGCATTCCGAGCCACTGGTCGTGGGGAGCGGGGAACGCCCCGAGGCCCATCACCGTGCAGGTGACGGGGAAGTTGTCGGCCGTGCAGAGCTCACGCAGCTCCTCGGAGGCATTGGCGTTGACGACTCCGCCTCCGGCGTAGATGACGGGGCGCTGCGAGTTGGCGAGGGCCTTGGCCGCCAGCCGAATCTGCTTGATGTTGCCCTCCGTCGAGGGCTTGTAGCCGGGCAGGTTCGGCGTCTCGGTGATCGGCTCGTAGTCGATGTCCGCTCGGGAGAGGTCCTGCGGGACGTCCACCAGGACCGGCCCCGGCCGCCCGCTCGAGGCGATGTGGAAGGCGGCGTGGATGTACTCGGGGATCACCCGCGGGTCCTGGACCATGAAGCTGTGCTTGACGATCGGCATGGTGATGCCGTTCACGTCGGCCTCCTGGAAGCCGTCGGTGCCGATC
>DATFPJ010000101.1:0-26945 GCA_035264865.1 Solirubrobacterales bacterium | reverse complement strand
GATTTCGCGATCACGGGCGAGCCCACCAACCTCCAGGTCGGGGTGCAGGCGAAGGGCGTCCTGGCGATGCGGATCGAGGTCCAGGGTCGCTCGGCGCACGGCGCCACCCCATGGCTCGGAGACAACGCGGTCGTCAAGGCGGTCGAGGTGTTCAGGGGTATCGAATCGCTACCGTTTGCTCGCCACAGCAGCGCCCTGTTCGACCGTCCCTCCATCAATCTCGGTCGGATCATGGGCGGCGACGCCCTGAACAAAGTGCCCGATACCTGCGTCATAGACGTCGACGTGCGCTTCCTGCCAGACCAGGACCCTGACGAGATCCTCGAGCAGGTGGCCGGGCTCCCCGACACCCGTGTGCTCGCCACCTTCAGGCGGGCGCCGGCGGTCGTGGAGGCCGACTCGCCGTTCGTGCAGGGCCTCTGCGAGGCCGCCTCGCCGCACCACCCCGAGCGGGTGATGAGCGTCGGCCGAGACGGAGCCTCCGACGCGGTCTCCTTTCTCGCCGCGGGAGTTCCGGCAGTGGAGTTCGGGCCCATCGGTGACGGACACCACGGGCCCCGTGAGTGGGTCTCGGTCAGCTCCCTGCGCAGCTACCGGCAGGCGCTCGAAGGGTTCGTGCGGAGCTTCCCGGGGATGATGGCGTGACGCCGGAGGAGCGCGGAGGAGACCAGGACCCTCGCCCGGACGACACGCAGGAGTTCGAGCTCGGCGACGAGTTCCAGGACGACGCGGATCGGGAGGACCACGAAGAGCGCGCTGAGGAGGAGCCGGCCGACGACGGTCCAGAGGGCGAGATCCACGACGAGGAACCGGCGGATGACGAAGCGCACGCCGAGCCGGCGCACGACGAGCCGGAGGACCTCCCCGAGGAGGAGGAGCTGGCCCAGATCGTCTCGGCCGAGACACAGGAGTGGGAGGGCCTCGAGGCCGCTGAGGCCGAGGCCGATGCCGATCAGCCCACCTGGGTGGCGTCCGCCACGGCGAGGGTCAAGCGGGCAGGGTCATCGATCACGTCCGGCTTCGAGAAGGTCGGCGGGAAGACGACCTCTGGTTTCAAGGCCGTCCGCAGGCACATCGGCTTCCCGGTCTGGCTGCGGTTCCTGACCGCCTCCCTCGTGATCATCGCGTCGGTTGCGGCCGCCACCTCGGTCAGCCTGATCCTCTACCTGACGGACTGGGCGCATGCGCTCAAGACACACGCCATCCGACAGCACATCGACAAGGTGCTCGACGACGTGCCGACCAGCGGTGCTCAGACGATCCTGATCCTGGGCTCCGACAAGCGCAACGAGGAGATCAGCGGCAAGTACGGCTTGTCCGACACAACGATGCTGCTGCGTCTCGACCCCGATCGCAATGCGATTGCGCTGCTTTCGCTTCCTCGCGATCTGAAGGTGTCTATCCCCGGGGTGGGAGTCAGCAAGCTGAACGACGCCTACGCCTACGGCGGCCCGAAGCTGACCCTGGAGACCGTCAAGCAGATCACGGGACTGAGGGTCAACCACCTCGTGAACGTGGACTTCACCGGGTTCGCGCGCGCCGTCAATGCGATCGGCTGTGTCTACGTCGACGTCGACCGCCGGTACTACATCGCGCCTCACACCGGCACCGCGGAGATCAACCTCCAGCCCGGCTACCAGGCGCTCTGCGGCTTCGACGCGCTCTCCTTCGTCCGCTACCGGCACACTGACAACGACATCGTCCGGTCGGCTCGCCAGCAGTCGTTCCTTCGTGAGGCCCGCGCGAAGGTGCCGCCCTCCAGGCTGATCGACGACCGCGACAAGTTCCTCCACATCTTCACCTCGTACACCTCATCCGACCTCGACAGCTTCGATCAGCTCCTCGAGCTTCTGAAGCTGTTCTTCGATCTGCGCGGGGCGGAGATCAAGCAGGTGCACCTCAACTCCAGGCTCGGCCCGTCCTATGTGTACGCGTCGGAGGAGCAGATCCACACAGCCGTCGACCAGTTCCTCGGCGTCAAGGGCACGCCCGGTCCAGCCGGTCCGACTGCGAAACCACCCCAGAAGGTCACGGCGCCGCACCCGCCCGACTACAGCAAGCCGACGCCGGCGGCACCGAACAAGCAGAAGACGTCCCCCGACACGAACCTGATCGACACCACCTACGGCAAGGCGCTCGCGCGCGGCATCCGCGCCCGGAAGTCCAAGGTGCCGATCTACTACCCGACGAAGCTCGAGATCGGCAGCGACTACGCCCAGAAACCGCGCGTCTACAAGATCAACGGAAAGGGAGACGCCTCCCCGGCGCACGCCGAGCGCGGCGGATACAAGTGGGTCTTCTCCCTGCCCACGATCGGGGACTACTACGGCTTCGAGGGCACCCTCTGGAAGAACCCGCCGATCCTCGACAACCCGACAGACGAGAAGACGATCGGTGACCGCACCTACAAGCTCTATTACGACGGGGACCGGCTGCGGATGGTCGCCTGGCAGACCGATCGGGGCTCGTTCTGGGTCTCGAACTCGTTCATCGAGACGGTGCCGAACGAGGACATGCTGAAGATCGCCGAGGGCTTCCGGCAGCTCCCCGGGACCTGAGGACGGACGGGGTGGCCGAGAGGGAGCCGATAGGGGTCGTCGGGGCCGGCTGGGTCGGCCTCGTGACCGGGGCCTGTTTCGCGGAGCTCGGGCACAGGGTCGTGGTCCGGGAGATCGTGCCCGAGAAGGTCGAGTCGCTGCGCCGTGGCGAGGTGCCGATCCACGAGCCCGGGCTGCCCGAGACGATCGAGCGCAACAGCGGGCGCCTGACGTTCACCACCGAGATGAGCGAGCTGCTCGACGGTCCGCGGCTGCTCTTCGTCTGCGTCCAGACGCCCCCCACCTATTCCGGAGATGCCGACCTCTCCGCGGTCCAGCGCGCCGTCGAGGAGATCGGCGAGCCCGAGGGCAAGGCCCTGGTGATGAAGAGCACCGTGCCGGTCGGCACTGGTCGGACCATCCACCGTGGCGCACCGGACCTCGCCTACGTCTCCTGCCCCGAGTTCCTCAAGGAGGGCACCGCGGTCAAGGATTTCCTCGAGCCGGACCGCGTGGTCGTCGGCTCGGACGAGGTCGACACTTGGGCAGCCGACGCCGTCTCCGCCGTCTACGAGCCGCTCGGCGCCCCAATCGTCCGCACGGACCTCTCGAGCGCGGAGATGATCAAGCTCGCCTCCAACGCCTACCTCGCGACCAAGATCAGCTTCATCAATGAGATCGCCAACGTCTGCGACGAGGTCGGCGCCGACGTGACCGAGGTGGCTCGCGGGATGGGGCTCGACCCGCGGATCGGGGACCGGTTCCTGAATGCGGGGCTGGGTTTCGGAGGCTCATGCTTCCCGAAAGACACCCAGGCGCTCAAGATCCTCGCCGGCAACTCCGGCTACCACTTCCAGCTGCTCAGCTCGGTGATCGAGGTGAACGAGCTGCAGAAGCGACGGGTGATGTCGAAGCTCGCGAAGCATCTCGACTCGCTGGTCGGGAAGCGGGTGGCGCTGCTCGGCCTGGCGTTCAAGGCGGACACCGACGACATGCGCGAGGCCTCGAGCCTGGTGCTCGCCGCGCGGCTCGAGGGGGAGGGCGCGAGTGTGATCGCCTACGACCCGGTCGCAAAGCAGCGCGCCGCGGAGCTACTGCCCAAGGTGGAGATGACGGACACGGCACTGGACGCGCTGGAGGGCGCCGATGCCGCGGTTCTGGTCACCGAATGGCCGGAGTTCGTAGAGCTCGATTGGGCCGAGGTCGCGAAGCGGATGGCCAATCCGCTGCTCGTCGACGGCCGCAACTTCCTCGATCCCGCCGCCATTCGCGCAGCGGGGATCACGTACGAGGGGATCGGGCGCCCGAGCGTGGGGGAGCGCTCGGTCGTCGGCTGATGCAGGCGCTGATCCTGGCGGGCGGCGAGGGGACACGCCTGCGTCCGCTCACCTACACGGTTCCGAAGCCCGTCCTGCCGCTGGCCGGGCGGCCGCACCTCGCCTACGTGATCGACTGGCTCGAGCGCCACGGGGTCGATGACGTCGTCGTCTCCTGTGGCTTCCTCGCCGAGGGAATGCGGACGGTCCTCGCCGAGATCGAGTCGGGTGTCGAGATCCGCTACGCCGAGGAGCCGGACGCGCGCGGGACGGCCGGCGCGATCCGCTTCGCCGAGGACATGCTGGGCGACCGGTTCCTGGTCCTAAACGGTGACATCCTCTGCGATCTCGACCTGAGCTCGTTGATCGCCCAGCATGAGCACACCGGCGCGCAGGCCACCGTCGCGCTCTTCCCGGTGCCGGACCCGAGTGGCTACGGATTGGTCCACCGCCGCGACGACGGCGAGATCACCGAGTTCCTCGAGAAGCCGGAGCCCGACGAGATCGACACCGACGAGATCAACGCCGGCGCCTACCTGCTGGAGCGCTCGGTCCTCGACCGGATCCCACCGGATCGGCCCGTGTCGATCGAGCGGGAGGTCTTTCCCGAGTTGATCGGCAAGGGCCTGTACGGCATTCGCCTGGAGGGCTACTGGATCGACATCGGGACGCCCGACCGCTACCTGGAAGCGAACTGGGACATCGTCGAGGGCCGGGTGGAGACCGTCGTCGGCGCCGCGGTGAAGGACGGGACGCTGGTTGGTGAGGGCTGCGAGATCGCGCCCGGCGCCGAGCTGCGCGCCCCCTGCGTGGTCGGACGGGAGTGCGAGATCGCGAACGGCGCCGTCGTCGCGCGGTCGGTCCTGCTCGACGGCTGCACGGTCGGCGAGGGCGCGCGGGTCGTGAACAGCATCCTGAGCGGCGGGGTGACGGTCGAGGCGCGCGCCGAGCTCGACGGAGCGGTGATTGCGGAGGGCGAGCTGGTCGGATGAGCGTGATCGGTGATGACTCGCGTAGCCCCCGGAAACATCTACGGGTGGCTCCTCGGCTGCGCCTGCGGAGCCCCCTCGCGTTACAGGAGGCGAAGCGTTGATGATTGACGCCGTCCGCGCGATACCCGATCACCTTCGCGACGCCCTCTGGCGGATCGAGTCTGCGCGCGCGCAGTCGATGGAGGCGTCCGCCGGCTTCGTCTGCGGCATGGGCGGCTCGGCGATCGGCGGGGACCTCGCGGCCGCCGCACTCGCGGACCAGCTCACCAAACCCCTGATCACGGTGCGGGGCTACGAGCTTCCGCCGTGGGCGCCGGCCGGCTCGGCCGTCCTCTGCTCGAGCTACTCGGGGGACACCGAGGAGACCCTTGCCTGCTACGCGGCTGCCGAGGCGCTGGGCGCGCAACGCCTGGTGGCGAGCACCGGCGGCCGGCTCGCCGAGGCGGCCCGTGAAGACGGCGTGCCGGTGATCGGGCTCCCGGCCGGACTCCAGCCCCGCGCCGCCGTCGGCTACATGTTCTGCGTCGCGGCCGAGCTGGCGGCGCTCGCCGGCGCAGCGCCACGAATCCACACCGAGATCGATGCCGCCGCGGCGCACCTCGCCGAGAGCTTCTCCGCGGCTGAGGGCCGGGCGGGCGAACTGGGGTCGCAGCTCGGGGAGGCGACCCCCGTCATCTACGGCAGCGACCTCACCGCGCCGGTCGCCTACCGCTGGAAGACGCAGACCAACGAGAACGCGAAGCGGCCCGCGTTCGCCTCGATCCTCCCGGAAGCCGACCACAACGAGCTCGAGGGATGGAGCGGAGCCGACGGCCACTTCGCGGCGGTCTTCCTCGAGGATCGCGACCAGCATCCCCGGGAGCGCGAGCGCTTCGAGCTGACCGCGAAAGCGGTCGAGCCTCACGCGGCGGCGGTGGTTCGGATCGAGACCGAAGGCGAGACCAGGACCGAGCGCCTGCTGCACGCGGTGATGCTGGGCGACCTCGTCTCGCTCGAGCTCGCCAAGGTGCGCGGCGTGGACCCGATGCCGGTCGATGGCATCGAGCGCTTCAAGTCCGAGCTCGGCGACCCCTAGTCGTCCGCCGGAGGCCGGCGCTCACGCTTGCGCTGGGACGCGCGGCGCTTCTCCTCCAGCCGCCGCTCCCGGGCGGCGCGCGAGGGTCTGGTCTGCCGGCGCGGCTTGGGCCGGCGCAGCCCGGCGGCGAGCTTCTTGGCGAGCCGCTCGAGCGCCAGTTCGCGGTTGCGCGCCTGGCCGCGGGCGTCCTGGGCGACGGCGGTCACGCGAGCTCCGAGTGTACGAAGCAGCTGGCTCCGCTGCTCCTCGCTCAGCGTCTCGGATGCCTCCACGTCGAAGACGGCCTCGATCCGCGAGGCGGTGACGTTCGCGTGCTGTCCGCCGGGGCCCGACGAGCGGCTCGCGCGCAGCTCGATCTCCACGAGCGGCAGCTCGAGCTCCTCGCTCACACGCAGGGAATCAGCCATCGCCGGGCACCGTAGGAGTTCTGCGGGGTTGACGCCGCGATAGCCCCTTACGCTGCAAATCCCGCCACAGCGGCCAAGGCCACGCCTGTAGCCTGTGGCTCGTCCACGAACGAGGGGAACCATCACCGCATGAGTACGACCACGCCCGCACCGACCACCACTGACCTCGACTTCAAGGTTGCGGATCTCTCCCTGGCCGAGTTCGGCCGCAAGGAGATCCGCTTGGCTCAGCACGAGATGCCGGGTCTGATGGCGACGCGGGCCGAGTTCGCCGAGTCGAAGCCGCTGCGGGGCGCCCGCGTCACCGGCTCCCTCCACATGACGGTGCAGACGGCCGTCTTGATCGAGACCCTCGTGGCGCTCGGCGCCGAGGTCCGCTGGGCAAGCTGCAACATCTTCTCGACCCAGGATCATGCGGCCGCAGCGATTGCGGTCGGCCCCGAGGGCACGCCTGATGACCCGAAGGGCGTCCCGGTGTTCGCCTGGAAGGGCGAGACGCTCGAGGAGTACTGGTGGGCCTGCCTGCAGGCGCTGACCTGGCCTGAGCCTGGCCCGAACGGCGAGACCGGGCCGAACATGCTGCTCGACGACGGCGGCGATGCCACCCTCCTCGTCCACCTCGGCAGGGAGTACGAGGAGGCCGGTGCGGTGCCCGGCGATGAGACCGCGGGCTCCGAGGAGGAGAGGGTGATCCTCGAGCTGCTGCGCCGGAGCCTCGCCGAGGAGCCGCAGCGCTTCACGCAGATGGCCGCGGGCATCCAGGGCGTCACCGAGGAGACCACCACCGGAGTAATCCGGCTCTATGAGCGGCAGGCGAACGGCACGCTGCTGTTCCCCGCGATCAACGTCAACGACTCGGTCACCAAGTCGAAGTTCGACAACATCTATGGCTGTCGCCACTCGCTGATCGACGGCATCAACCGCGCCACAGACGTGATGATCGCCGGCAAGACCGCGGTGATCTGCGGCTACGGAGACGTGGGCAAGGGCTGCACCGAGTCCCTGCGCGGCCAGGGGGCGAAGGTGGTCGTGACCGAGATCGACCCGATCTGTGCGCTCCAGGCCGCGATGCACGGACTCGAGGTGAAGAAGCTCGAGAGCGTGCTCGACACCGCCGACATCTTCATCACCGCGACGGGCAACAAGAACGTGATCACCGTCGACCACATGGCGCGGATGAAGCACCAGGCGATCGTCGGCAACATCGGCCACTTCGACAACGAGATCGACATGGCCGGTCTCGAGCAGCTGCCGGGGATCGAGCGGATCAACATCAAGCCTCAGGTCGACGAGTGGCGGTTCCCCGACGGCCACTCGATCATCGTGCTCTCGGAGGGCCGCCTGCTCAACCTGGGCAACGCCACCGGCCATCCGAGCTTCGTGATGTCGAACTCCTTCACAAATCAGGTGATCGCCCAGATCGAGCTGTTCGGGAAGGCGGAGGCCTACGGCAAGGAGGTCCACGTGCTGCCCAAGCACCTCGACGAGAAGGTCGCACGGCTGCACCTCGACGCTCTAGGGGTCGAGCTCACGGACCTCACGCCCGAGCAGGCCGCCTACATAGGCGTACCGGCCGAGGGCCCCTTCAAGAGCGACCACTACCGCTACTAGATCCGTCCAGTCGGGGATCGCGTCCGGGTGCATTCGGCATGATGCGCGGGATGGCAAGGGTTCGTATCGCGCTGCTCGCGGGCTGCCTGCTCGCCCTCCTGCTCGTCCCCTCCCGGGCGGCGGCGGTGGGCCTGGAGCAGGTCGGCCCGAGCTTCGACCAGCCGATCTTCGTCACCTCGCCGCCGGGTGACCCCCGACTGTTCGTCGTGGAGCGCCCTGGCTACATCCAGGTGCTGCACGACGGGACGGTCAGCCAATTCCTCGACATCCACACGAGGACGACTACGGACGGCGAGCGAGGGCTGCTCTCGATGGCGTTCGACCCCAATTACGCCTCGAACGGCCTCTTCTACGTCTTCTATACCGGTGACGGTGCGGACGCCGGCGGTTCGCTTGGCGACATCCACATCGACGAGTTCCACGTGAGCTCGGACCCGACTGTCGCCAACGCGGCGAGCCGGAGGACTGCGTGGACCTTCAGCCACGGGGCTTCCAACCACAACGGCGGTCAGCTCCAGTTCGGACCAGACGGTTTCCTCTACATCACCGTGGGCGACAACGCGAACAGCAGCAATGCCCAGCAGCTCACCAACCCCTACGGCAAGGTCCTGCGAATCGATCCGCACGGCGTCGGCGAGGGATCGCATGGGATCCCCGCGACCAATCCGCTCGCCGGCACGCCCGGGGCGAATCAGGAGATCTGGGGCCTCGGTCTGCGCAATCCGTTCCGCTTCTCGTTCGACGCGCTCACCGGTGACCTCGTCATCGGTGATGTCGGCGACAGCTCGCGCGAGGAGGTCGATCTCTCGCCGGCATCTGCCGGTGGAGGACGCGGTTCGAACTACGGCTGGCCCTGCCGCGAGGGCTTCAGCCCGCATGCCGGCACCTGCGTCGGACCTGTCGTCGACCCGGTCTTCGATTACCCGCACAGCGATCCGGGCGATGACACCGCGCACGGCTGCGCGATCATCGGCGGCTACGTATACCGGGGCAGCCAGGCCCCCGAGCTCGCCGGCCGCTACCTCTATTCCGACCTCTGCACGGCCGAGCTCCGCTCGATCCAGCTGGGACTGCCGTTCGCGAGCGGCGACCGGGCAGAGAGCGCACCGGACGCCCTCGACGCGGCCCGGTCTTTCGGCGAGGACTCAGCCTGCAACCTCTACGTGATGAACACGAGCACGGTGTTCCGCATCGTCGGCTCACAGCCCGGGACCGCCCCTGCTTGCGCGTCGGCGCCGCCGGCGCAGCCGGTGGCGCCGGCGCCGCCCATAAAGAAGAAGCGCAAGTGCAAGAAGCGCCACCACAAGAAGCACCGCCGGGTCGCCGAATCGAAGAAGCACAAGAAGAAGCGCTGCAAGAAGCACCGGAAGAAGAAGCAGCGGTCGATCTGAAACCCTGTCGCCCCTGATGAGGGCGATGATCCTCGCGGCGGGGCTGGGCACGCGGCTGCGTCCGCTCACCTACGTGATGCCGAAGCCGGTCGCACCTGTGCTGAACCGGCCGATCGTCGCGCGCATCGCGGAGCTGCTCGCCCGGCACGGCTTCCGCGAGCTGGTCACGAACCTCTCCTACCTGCCGGAGCAGATTCGCGCGGTCCTCGGCGATGGCTCGTCCTTCGGCCTCGAGATCACCTACAGCGAGGAGCCCGAGCCGCTCGGCACGGCGGGGGGCGTGGGCAAGGTGCGCGATTTCCTGGGCGAGACCGACTCGTTCCTGATCATCTCCGGGGACGCGCTCACCGACATAGACCTGGCGGCGATGCGCGCCGCTCATGAGGACAACGTGGCAAAGGGGGCGATCGCGACCCTCGCCACCAAGCGGGTCGACGACACGACGCAGTTCGGGGTTGCGATCACGGATGACGAGGGACGCATCCAGGGCTTTCAGGAGAAACCGGACGCGGCGGAGGCGCTCTCGGACCTCGCCAACTGCGGGATCTACATGTTCCGGAGGGAGATCTTCGACCACTTCCCGCCGCCCGACCACCACAGCCTGGCGGGTGACGATGACCAGCCCGCGGGCTTCGTGGACTGGGCGATGGATGTCTTCCCGGCGTTGCTGGACGGCGACATCCCCTTCTACTCGCACGAGATCGACGCCTACTGGAACGACATCGGCTCGGTCGACGAGTTCGTGCAGGGCAACCTCGATGCGCTCACGGGTGCGGTCCGGATCGAGCCGGCGGGCAGCGAGGTCGAGCGCGGCGTCTGGGTGGGAGACGGCTCAGACACAGGCGGCGCGAGCGTCAAGCCCCCGGTGCTGATCGGAGGCGAATGCGAGATCGGCGCTGGGGTGGATCTGCACGGCCCGGCCGTGGTGGGAGACGGCTGCAGCCTCGGAGCCGGCGCGAAACTGCGGGACTGCGTCCTGCTGCCGGGAGCGGAGGTCCCGTCCGGCGCCCTGGTCGTCGGCGGCCTCTACGGCGTCGAAGCGGCCTAACCAAATCCGCGAACGTGCCGCGCTATCCCGTATAGGGAGGAAGCCATTTCCACGCCACTTCCGTCGAGGGAGCCGCGGGTTCCGTCACGAATGCCCACCGACCATGCGGCCATCGCAGGCTCGCTCGTCGACCAACTCGTATCCCTGCTGGCGCCGCCGCTCTGCGCGGCCTGCGGCGATGAGCGCCCGCTCGACGCAGTCCTCTGCCCGCGCTGCCGAGGTGAGCTCGCCGGGGCGCCCGTGATGATCGACCCGGGGCCGCCGGGGGTGGACCTCGCCATCTCCGCTTCGCCATTCGACGGAGTGGCGCGAGCTGTCGTGCACGGCCTCAAGTACTCGCGCCGGCTGGCACTCGCGGGCACGGCGGCTGAGGCGATGCTCAGGGCGGTACCGAGGCGGGAGACGCCGCAGGCGATCGTGCCGGTCCCTGCCGCGCGGGCCCGCCGGCTGTGGAGGGGATTCGACCCTGCCGAGGAGATCGCGGTCGCGCTCTCGGAGCTCCTGGACCTGCCGGTCGAGGCCTGTCTCGTGCGCGATCGCGGCCGCCGTCAGGTCGGGCGGCCTCGCTTCGAGCGGCTCTCGGACCCGCCGCGGGTCCGGCTCGAGGGCGAGACTCCGCCCACCCTGCTCCTGGTCGACGACGTCTGGACGACCGGCGCGACCCTGTCCGCCTGCGCCCTCGCCCTGCGGTCCGGCGGATGCCGCCGCGTGGTCGCGCTCACCCTCGCGCACACCGTTTAGGCACCCTTACGACGCCCGTCTAGAACCTCATCTGGCGCCTCTTGCCCGGACGCGGTGGCGGGCGTAGCATGCGGGCGCCAAGCCGACGGAAACCAACGGAAGGAGACCGCTGATGAGGATCGAGGTCCGGGGTAAGAACGTCGAGGTCACGGACGAGATTCGCGAGGCGGTGATCCAGCGGTTCTCACGGGTTGGCAAGCAGGTCTCGGAGCTCGCGATGCTCGAGGTCGAGCTCTGCGAGGAGCGCAACCCGAGGATCGCCGACAAGATGGTCGCCGAGGCCACGCTCGGACTGAAGGGCGTCACGCTGCGGGCGAAGGAGGCCTCTCCGGACATGCTCCACTCGATCCACGAGCTCGCCGAGGACATCCGCCGACAGGTCAAGAAGCACCGCGACAAGCGCCGGAAGCGGCAGACGACCCGCAAGATGATGCAGCGGTTGCGGGGCACGACCGCTTGAGCAGGACCGCGCAGGTCCGGTAGCTAACCTAGTCGCGTGGCCAGAGGAATCATCGACCGCGCCCTGCGGATGGGCGAGTCGAAGCAATTCAAGGAGTACCAGGGACGGGTCGAGTCGATCAACCGGATCGAGCCCGAGATGGAGCTGCTCGACGACTCCGAGCTGCTCACGGAGGCCGATGCCCTCCGTGAGCGCGCCCGCAACGGCGAGTCGACCGACGACCTGCTCCCCGAGGCCTTCGCCCTCGTGCGCGAGGCAGGGCGCCGGACTCTCGGCCAGCGCCACTTCGACGTCCAGCTGATCGGCGGCATGGTGCTGCACTCGGGCGCGATCGCCGAGATGAAGACCGGCGAGGGCAAGACCCTGACCGCGACCCTGGCCGTCTTCCTCAACACCCTGGCCGGGAACGCCGTCCACCTGGTCACGGTCAACGACTACCTGGCCCGCCGCGATGCCGAGTGGATGCGCCCGATCTACGAGGCGCTCGGGGTGTCGGTGGCGGCGATCCAGGAGGACGACGACCCGCCCGAGCGTCGCGAGAAGTACGCCTGCGACGTCGTCTACGGAACCAACTCGGAGTTCGGCTTCGACTACCTGCGCGACAACATGGCCGGCTCACTCGAGGAGTGCGTCCAGCGCGGACACGACTTCGCGATCGTCGACGAGGTCGACAACATCCTGATCGACGAGGCACGCACGCCGCTGATCATCTCCGGCCGACCCGAGCAGGCCGCCGACCTCTACTACACGTTCGCCCGGCTCGCCAAGCAGATGAAGGGCGAGCCCCACAAGGAGAAGCTCAAGTCACTCGGCGAGTCGAAGGACACCCGCGAGGCCGACTACGACTACGAGTACGACGAGAAGCACAAGACCGTCGCGCCGACCGAGCGGGGGATCGCCAAGGCCGAGGAGTTCCTCGGCGTCGAGAACCTGTATCTCGGCGAGCACGGCACCCTGGTCAACCACCTGATCCAGGCGCTCAAGGCCGAGTCCCTCTACAAGCGCGGGGTCGAGTACGAGATCGTCGAGGGCCAGGTGATGATCATCGACGAGTTCACCGGCCGGATCCTCGAGGGACGGCGCTGGTCGGAGGGACTTCACCAGGCGATCGAGGCGAAGGAAGGCGTCCAGATCCGCGAGGAGAACCAGACGCTCGCGACGATCACCCTCCAGAACTACTTCCGGCTCTACGACAAGCTCTCCGGCATGACGGGCACGGCGCTGACCGAAGCCCAGGAGTTCATGAAGATCTACAAGATGCCGACGGTCGAGATCCCGACGAACGTGCCGATGATTCGTCAGGACCACAACGACCAGATCTACAAGACGAAGAACGGCAAATGGCGCTCGGTCGCGGACGAGATCGAGGCGCGCAACGCCGCCGGTCAGCCGATTCTCGTCGGGACGATCTCGGTCGAGGTCTCGGAGATGCTCTCCGATGAGCTGAAGCGCCGCGGCGTCGAGCACGTGGTCCTCAACGCGAAGCCCGAGCACGCCCAGCGCGAGGGCGAGACGATCGCCCAGGCCGGCCGCAAGGGCGCGGTCACCATCGCCACGAACATGGCTGGCCGCGGGGTGGACATCAAGCTCGGCGGCAGCCCGGAGGGCATGGCCGAGATGGAGCTGCGCAAGCTGGGTCTCTCGCCCGGCGACGAGAGCTACGACGAGGAGTGGCAGGCGATGGTCGAGCAGCTCAAGGAGCGCTGCGACGCCGAGGCCGAGGAGGTCCGCCAGCTCGGTGGGCTCTTCATCTGCGGGACCGAGCGGCACGAGTCGCGCCGTATCGACAACCAGCTTCGCGGTCGCTCCGGGCGGCAGGGCGATCCCGGCGAGTCCCGCTTCTTCCTCTCCGCCGAGGACGACCTGATCCGCCTGTTTGCGGGCGAGCGGATCTACAAGATCCTCGACCGACTCGGGCCCGTCGATGAGGAGGGCAACGAGGAGGCCCTCGAGGCCAAGATGCTCACCCGGACCATCGAGAACGCCCAGAAGAAGGTCGAGGAGCAGAACTTCCTGATCCGCAAGCGTGTCCTCGAGTACGACGACGTGATGAACGAGCAGCGGCGGGTGGTCTACAAGTACCGCCGCGAGATCCTCGAGGGCAAGGACATGTCCGACTCCGCGCGCGAGGGCGTGGGCGAGGTCGTCAGCCGCATGGTCGACGACTACACCCCCGGCGACGTGATCGAGGACTGGGATCTCGGCGAGCTCCAGACCCAGGTCCAGCAGCTTTGGCCCTCCTCCCTCGACGTCTCAACGCTGCAGCCGGAGCAAACCGATCGTGAGGATCTCCGCGAGCAGCTGCTCGCCGATGCGCTCGCCTCCTACGACCACCGGGAGCAGGAGTTCGGCGAAGAGATCATGCGCCAGCTCGAGCGGGCGATCCTGCTGCAGATCATCGACAACCGCTGGCGTGAGCACCTCTACGAGATGGACTACCTGCGCGAGGGAATCCACCTCCGCGGCTTCGCCCAGATCGACCCGCTGGTCGCCTATAAGAACGAGGGCTTCTCGATGTTCGAGGCCCTCATGCACTCGATCTGGGAGGAGTTCGCGCGGCTGATCTTCCACGTGGAGGTCGAGGTGGCCCCGCGCGCCCAGGAGGAGTTCGCGCCGTCACAGCAGCCCCTACAGGTCGAGCTCTCGGGGGGTGGCCCTGAGCAGCCCTCCGCGCTCGGGCAGGCAGCTGTCGCCACGGCCGCCGGTCCAGACGTCGGCGCCGAGCAGGGGCTCGAGGGCCAGGCCGGCAACGGCGGGGGAGCGATTCCCGAGCAGGAGACGGTCGTCAAGGACGACCGCGAGAAGATCGGCCGGAACGACCCCTGCTGGTGCGGCTCGGGCAAGAAGTACAAGAAGTGCCACGGCGCCTAGCTCGGTCATGCCCCGGGCCGGTCAGGAAATCGGCAGCCCGGGCGGCATGAGGCTGCGTCTCGTCCGGACCGGCGCGGAGACGGACGGCGAGCTGCTGGAGATGGAGGCGACCTACCCGGGCGATGGCTCGATGCCCCCACTGCACCTCCATCCGCGGCAGGCGGAGCGCTTCGAAATCCTCGAGGGGCGGATGCGGACGATCATCGATGGCCAGGAGCGTCTGTACGAGGCCGGTGAGACATTCGAGGTGCCGGCTGGGACGCCGCATCAGATGGGAACCGACCAGCCGACCCGGGTGCGCTGGGGGGTCCGGCCCGCGCTGCGCACGGCGGAGTTCTTCGAGCGCCTCTACGGCGAAGGGCCGGAGAGCGCCCGCGAGATGGGCGAGTCGTTCTGGGCCGAGTTCGAGGACGAGTTCCGGCCGGCCTAGAACCGGTTGTGTGCGATTTGCCCCCGGATAGGGGGGTCAATCGCACGAATCTGGATTGCTCGAGCGCCGAGGCCTACCATGCGCACGTGCAGAAGGCTGTGGCGACGACGGTCGCCGTTGGCAACGAGGAAGCAACCGAGGCCTGGAGCGGCGTCCTCTTCGACCGCTTCGTCAAGTACCGGGACCTCGTGGTCGCCGGGCTGAAGGCGCACGGGGATGCGGCGATGGAGCTTCATCCACCGGCGACGGGAGACCGGGTATTGGACATCGGCTGTGGCTTCGGTGACACCACGCAGCAGCTCGCCGCGCTGGTGGGCCACGAGGGGCACGCGGCCGGAGTGGACGTCTCCGAGCCTTTCATCAGCGCCTCGATCGATGAGGCGAGAAGGGCCGGCGTCGAGAACGTGGAGTTCTTCGCCACGGACGTCCAGGTCGGCGACCTGCGCGGACCCTACGACTACGCCTTCTCCCGGATGGGCGTGATGTTCTTCGCCAACCCGGTACAGGCGCTCCGCAACATCCGGGGCGCGCTGCGCCCCGGCGGCCGGCTGGTGGCGGTCGTCTGGCGGCGCAAGCTCGACAACGAGTGGCTTCACAGGGCCGAGCAGGTGGTGGAGCAGTACCTGGAGGAGCCCGAGGAGCCGGAGGACGTTCGGTGCGGTCCCGGCCCGTTCTCGATGGCCAACGCCGACACGGTCTCCGAGCAGTTGCAGATCGCCGGCTTCGAGCGCCCGACCTTCACTCGCTGCGATCTGCCGATCAAGATCGGTGATGACCTCGACCACGCGGTCGAGTTCAACATGGCGATCGGGCCGGCCGCCGAGCTGCTGCGGATCTGCCCGGCCGACGAGGTCGATCGACTGCGCCCAAAACTCGAGCGCGAGATCCGGGCGGTGCTCCAGGACTACGTGGAGGGCGACGGGGTCAGCGCTCAGGCCTCGACCTGGATCATCAGCGCCCGCGTGCCCGCCTAGCCCGGCCCGGCCGCGCTGACCTTGATCGACAGAGCTGCCCACCGGCAGCCGGGCGAAGACCCGAAAGCCGCCGCCCTCCCGCGGGCCCGCCGAGAACCGTGGGCCTGTTTCCGCAGCACCCAGCGCACAGGCCGATCCATTCTCTTGGAGCTTCCGGTCCCCACCTGCGTTCGCGGCACACCGTAGAGACACGCCCGCCTACCCTGTAGAGGGGAAACCCGCAGTCCCATGGCAGAGACACTTCCAAAGGAGGGCATCTCCGCCCGCTTGGCGGAGATCCGAGGGCAGCTCAAGCTGCTCTCGGATTACCTTTGACCCGGATGCGCTGAGCGCCGAGGTCGATCGGCTCGAGGGGGAGATGCAGCGTCCCGGCTTCTGGGACGACCAGGGGAAGGCGGCCGAAGTCTCCGCCCAACATGCCCGCGCCCAACGGCGCCTCGAGGGGTTCCGCGAGCTGACAAGGGACATCGGCGAGCTTGACGAGCTGGCTGAGCTCGCGGCGGAGGACGACGAGATGGCCACGGAGCTCGGGAGCCAGCTCGCTTCGGTCGAGCGACGGCTGGCCGAGCTGGAGGAGGAGCGCCTCTTCTCGGGCAGCTACGACACCGGCGATGCCGTCGTGACCGTCAACGCCGGGGCGGGAGGCACGGACTCCCAGGACTGGGCGGAGATGCTCCTACGGATGTACCTGCGCTGGGCCGAGCGCCGCGGATTCAAGGTGGAGATGAAGGAGGCGTCCCCCGGCGAGGAGGCGGGGCTCAAATCGGCGACCTTCGTTGCGCGTGGCGAGAACGCCTACGGCCTGTTCGCCGCCGAGCGCGGCGTGCACCGGCTGATCCGGATCTCCCCGTTCGATTCCTCCGCGCGCCGCCACACGAGCTTCGCCCAAGTGGACGTCGCGCCCCTCGTCGAGGGCGACGTCGACGTGGAGATCGACGACGCCGACATCCGCGTCGACACCTACCGCGCGTCCGGGGCCGGCGGGCAGCACGTCAACAAGACCGATTCGGCGGTCAGGATCACGCACGTGCCGACCGGGATCGTCTCCCAGTCCCAGAACGAGCGCTCGCAGACGCAGAACAAGGCGACCGCGATGCAGATCCTCCGTTCCCGCCTGCTCGAGCGAAAGGAGCTGGAACGTGCGGAGGAGCTGGCCAAGGAGCGTGGCGAGCAGAAGTCGGCGGAGTGGGGATCCCAGATCCGAAGCTACTTCCTGCACCCCGACCAGCGCGTGAAGGACCACCGCACGGGCTTCGAGATGGGCGACGCGCAGCGCGTCCTGGACGGTGACATAGACGGGTTCGTGCGGGAGTTCCTGAACAAGTCCGCCGCGGGGAACTAGGTGGGTACGGCGCGCACCACCACGGTCCGGACGGCGCTGGGCGCGTCGGAGAGCTTCGACACCGTGGAGGCTGCAGCGGAGGCTGCCGACCGGGCTCGGGCGGCCCTGGAGGCATCCTGCGATTTGGCCGTCGTCTTCGCCTCCGGGCACCATCTCGGCATGGCGAAGTGGCTCCTCTCGGAGGTGCATGACCGGCTCGACCCGAGATCGCTGATCGGCTGCGGGGCCGGCGGCACCGTCGCCGGCGGAACCGAGCTCGAGGAGACGCCGGGGATCGTCGTCTGGGCCGCCTCGATGCCCGGGGCGGAGCTCGAGACGATGCACGTCACCGCCGAACGCGACGCGGACGGCTTTCGGCTCCTGGGCGTCCCGGAGTCGCTGGCTGAGGGCCGCGGCGATGCGACCGCGGACGAGTCCGTGATCGCCGTCTGCGACCCGTTCAGCTTCCCGGCCGAGGAGCTCCTGGCCGCGTTGGAGCGCACCCGGCCGCACGTCCCGGTGCTGGGAGGTCTCGCCAGCGCCTCGTTCGCCGGCGGGGCGGTGCTGCTGCGCGACGGAGACGTCCACACCGACGGCGCGGTCGCGGTGCGGCTGCGCGGGGTGCAGGTACTGCCCTGCGTCTCGCAGGGCGCGGGACCGGTCGGCCCGGAGATGACGGTGACCCGCGCGGAGGCGAATGTGATCGAGGAGCTGGCCGGCAAGCCCGCGATGGAGCGGCTGGGCGAGGTGATCGCGGCGCTTCCGGATCACGAGCGCGAGCTCGCGGCCGCCGGCGTCCTCGTCGGCCTGGTCATCGACGAGAACCGCCCGGAGTACGACCGCGGCGACTTCCTGGTGCGCCCGATCATCGGTGCCGACCGCGAGTCCGGAGCGATCGCGATCGGCGAGCCGGTCCGTGTCGGACAGACGGTCCGCCTCCAGGTCAGAGACGCCGCCTCGGCGGACGAGGACCTGCGCGAGGCGCTGCGCGCGCAGGCGCAGGCCCTCGGCTCCGCCGGCGCCGCGGGCGCCTTGCTCTTCACGTGCAACGGCCGCGGCGCGCACATGTTCGACGTGCCGGACCACGATGCCTCGGCGCTTGAGGACGCCCTCGGTGCTCCGACGGCCGGATTCTTCTGCGCGGGCGAGATCGGGCCGGTGGGAGGCCGGAACTTCCTGCACGGGTTCACCGCGACGATGGCGGTCTTCCCCGGCTGATCCGGGGACCTGGGGCGGCGATGCCGAGGGCGATCACCAAATGCCCGAACTGCGGCACGGCCGTGACCCAGTTCGCCGCGGGCTGCGCGATCTGTGGCGAGGACCTGGTCGCGGCTCGACAGCGCCTCGCACGCCGACAGGAGGCACTGCCCTCGATCGAGCTGCCGCGCTGGGTCTCGGGGATCAGCGGCGCCGACGCGGTGCTCGGCGTCCTGCTACTCGTCTGCGCCTTCGGCTATCCGGTGGTCGGGGGCCCGATCGCGGGCCTCTTCGCCTATTTCGCCCACCAGCGCGGCGATCTGACCCAGCGCAATCTCGCCCTGGCGGCGGTCGCAGTGGCCGTCTTCGTGATCCTGCTCGTCAGCCTGGCTCCGGAGCGAGCGGGGTGGGTCTGGCCCTGGGTGGACCTCTCCGGCCCATTCCCGAGCAACTAGAGCGCGCCCTCGAGGTCGAGCAGGGCCCTCTTCATCTCCGGGCCGCCGCCGTAGTTGCCGATGCCGCCGCCGGACTGGACGACACGGTGGCAGGGCACGATCAGCGGGACCGGGTTGCGCCCGCAGGCCGTGCCCGCGGCGCGGGAGGCACGCGGGTTCCCCGCCTCCTTCGCGATCTCGGTGTAGGTCTTGGTCTTCCCGTAGGGGATATGGGCGACGGCGTGGAGGGCGCGGCTGCGGAACCCCGGCGTCGTCAGGCTCCAGTCGACCGGAACCTCGAACCTCCGGCGCCGGCCCTCGAAGTAGTCGTCCAGCTCGCGGCGCTCATCGTCGAGGGCCTTCGGCGACTCCAGCACCCGTGGCGAGACGATCGTCGCGAGCTCCTTCAGGACCACGTCCCTGGACCGCTGCTGGCCCCGCTCCGTCGGCAGCGCCAGACGGACGACGCCGCGGTCGGTGCGGGCCACGAGCAGCTTCCCGAAGGGGGAATCGACCTCGGCATAGGCGACGTCGATCAGACCGTCGCGCTCGGCGTGGGAGAGCATCCCCTGAATGGCGCGGTCGAGATCAGTGTCAGAAGGGGTCTGTCGGAGCATCTTGGAAAGTTGCTTCTCGGTCAGCGGGCTCATGCGAATTCACCTCTCAGCTTCAGTAGGCCTTCGTGGACGTTGCGGCGCGCGGCGGCCTCCGAGCTGTCCATGGCCCGTGCGATAGCCGAGTAGGACATGTCGGTGGCGTAGCGGAGCACGACCGCGCTGCGCTGCTTCGGCGGCAGCGAGCTGACGGCGCGCCAGAGCTCTGGGTCGCGGCCCGCGACATGTTCGTCAGGCCTCGAGTTGGAGCTCGGAATTGCTCCGGCGACCTCCTCCGCGTCGCCGGCCGGCACGGCGCGCCGCCCGCGGGAGCGATGGTGGTCGATCGCCTTGTTGTGGGCGATGGTGAAGAGCCAGGAGCGGAGGTTGCGTGCGTGTTCGAGCTCCTGGTACGCGCGCAGGGCGGCGATGAAGGTCTCCTGGAAGACGTCCTCGGCCTCGTGCGGGCCGACCGTGGCGACCAGGTATCCGAGCAGGTCCGAACCATGCTCCTCGAGCAGCTCCTGAAAGGGCGGGAGGGTTTCGTTTGACATCCGCCGACTAAACGTCTCACACCCCTGTTTCGTGAGACTCTGCGGGCGATGGCGGTCGATACCGACACCCACGAGCTCATCGCGCGCGCCCTGATGGAGGACCTCGGATCCGGGGACGTGACCGCGGAGGCCGTCGTCCCCGGGGATGCCTCCGGCCGCGCGGTGATCGTCCAGAAGGAGCCAGGCGTGCTCTTCGGCCTGGAGGTCGCGAGCGAGGTCTTCCGGCAGACCGGCGCGGGCGAGCTCGAGGGTGGGGTGGCGGAGGGCCTCTGGCATGAGGAGGTCCCTGTGACCGCGGCGCGGATCGAGGGCCGAGCCCGGGCGCTGCTCGCGGCCGAGCGGACGGCGCTGAACCTGCTCAGCCATCTCTCCGGCGTCGCGACCCTGACGGCGAAGTTCGTCCGCGCGGTTGACGGCACCGGGGCGCGGATCCTCGACACTCGCAAGACCCTCCCCGGTCTGCGGGCGCTGGAGAAGGCGGCGGTCGGTGCGGGTGGCGGGATGAACCACCGGATGGGCCTGTTCGACGCGATCCTGATCAAGGAGAACCACGTCGCGCTCGCGGGTGGGGTCGGCGAGGCGGTCCGCCGCGCGCGCGAGGCGCGCCCGGACCTGGCGATCGAGGTGGAGTGCCGCAACCTCGACGAGGTCCGGCAGGGCGCGGAGGCGGGCGCCGACCGCCTGCTCCTCGACAACATGACGCCGGCACAACTCCAGGTGGCAGTCAGCGCGGTACGCCGTGCCGGCGAGAGTCCGGAGCTCGAGGCCTCCGGCGGAATCACCCTCGAGAACGTCGGGGAGGTCGCGGCCAGCGGGGTCGACTACATATCGGTCGGCGCGCTCACCCACTCGGCACCCGCGCTCGATCTCAGCATGAGCCTCGAACTGTAGGGTCGCGGGGATGCCGCCGGCCGCCGCCCTGCGCCGCAAGCGCGAGTCCATCGTGCGAGAGCACATGGACTCGGAGAACCGTCACGAGTTCGACGCGACGCTCGAGACCTTCGACCATCCCCGCTACGAGCTGATCGCGACCGGCGAGGTCCACGACGGGCCGGAGGAGGTGGCGGCGTACTTCGAGGAGACCCGCCGCGCCTTCCCCGACCAGCGGAACGAGCTCGTCGCGCTCCACCATGCGGACGACGGCGTCCTGGTCGAGGCGGTCATCAGGGGTACCCACAAGGGCCCGCTCCGCAGCCTGCCGCCGACCGGCCGCGAGTTCGAGCTCCCGATCTTGGCGTTCTTCGTCTTCGCGGAGGACAGGCTGGTCTGCGAGCGTGTCTACTTCGACCAGCAGACGATCCTGCACCAGCTAGGCATCGCCCGCGACCCGACCAGCCTGACCGGCCGCGTCGAGACGCTGATCGGCCACCCCCTGACGATCGGCCGGGGCCTGGTGCGGCGCATCATCGGGCGCTGACCCGATCTCGTGCACTTGGCCCCCGCGTAGGGGGTAAATCGCACGAATCCGGTTCCTGCGGCTACTTCAACAGCCGCGAGAGCCGACGATCCTTCAGAATGCGCCCGCCCGTCTGCTCCTCGGGGCAGTAGTTCATCTGGTGCTCCGCGAAGAAGACGGCCTCGATCGTCGTCCCGCAGCGGGGACACGGCTCGCCCTCGCGGCGGTGGACCTGAAGGGGCATCGGCATCTTGTCCGGGATCTGCTCGCCGACCACCTCCTCGTAGTGATCGATCGCGTCCCCGAGCACGTGGAGCGCCTCGTGGATGCGCTTGATCTCCTCGCCCCGCAGCTCCGCGCCCTTCTTGAAGGGGGATAGCCGAGCCTCCCAGAGGATCTCGTCGACCCAGGAGCGGCCGATGCCCGCGATCACCCGCTGGTCGCGGAGCAGCGGATGGAGGTGCCGGGGCTGGAGGATTCGCTCGGTGAACTCGTCGAGCGGGGGAGGGGGCCAGGCGTCCGGGGCGAGCGTTGCGACCATCTCGTCCTCATCGACCTCGCCGCGCGCCAACAGCTTCGCCCAGGCCGACTGCTTCGTGCCGAACTCGCGCAGGCGCAGCTCCCGCCCGTCCGCGATCCGCACGAGGATCCGCGAGCGGCGGTCGCGCAGCGAGGCCCGCTTCTCGAAGAGCTGCAGGCGGCCCGCCGACATCAGGTGGATCAGCAGCGTGAGCGGCGTCCCGCCGTCGGAGGCGGAAGGGTCGAAATCGACGGCGAGCATCTTGCCGATGCGGCGCACGCCTTCGACCTTCGCCCCGGTCAGCGAATCCAGGCTCGGCTCGAAGGTCTTCAGCGTCGCCACGCCTGCGGCCAGCGCGGACTCGACCTCCGCGCCGTCGAGCGCGCTGCTCACGCGGCGCGCCGTGATCTCGACTTCGGGTAGCTCGGGCATCGTTGATCGGGTTGCTCCTCCGTCATCAAATGGGTGGCGCCTGACGGCGCCCCTCCCATCCGCGGAGCACCCTCTCGTAAGGGTAGGGTGGCGCTAACCTTTGGTCAGTTCATTCGCCGACCTCGAGGCCGCCAGCGGCCGGGGCAGCGAACATCCAAACCGACAAGGAGCGGCTCGCCGTGCTTGAGCTTCCTACCGTCAACGAACTCCCAGCCAAGCTGAGCGAAGAGGAGATCGCGACCCTGAGCGAAGAGGTCAGGGAGCTCGCCGCCGCGCGCAACGCCGTCATCCTCGCCCACAACTACCAGCTGCCCGAGCTTCAGGACGTCGCCGACTTCGTGGGCGACTCGCTCGGGCTCTCGCGCCAGGCGGCCAAGGCCGACGCCGGGGTGATCGAGTTCTGCGGCGTCCACTTCATGGCCGAGACCGCGTCGATCCTCTCGCCGGAGAAGACGGTCCTGATCGCCGACCTGGGCGCGGGCTGTTCGCTGGCGGAGTCGATCAACGCCGATCAGCTGCGTGCCTGGAAGGCCGAGCATCCCGGCGCCGTGGTGGTGATGTATGTGAACACCTCCGCGGAGGTGAAGGCCGAGACCGACTACTGCTGCACGTCGGGCAACGCGGTCGCCGTGGTCGACCACATCCTCCGCGAGCATGGGCCGGACACGGAGATCCTCTTCGGCCCCGACATGTGGCTGGGGGCGTTCGTCGAGCGGGAGACCGGCATCAAGGACGACCCCGACCGGCGCGCCCGCTTCCACGTCTGGGACGGCGAGTGCCACGTCCACGCCGGCATCCGCCCGGACGACATCAAGACGGTGCGTGACGAGCACCCGAACGCCGAGTTCCTGATCCACCCCGAGTGTGGCTGCGCCACCCAGGCGATGGAGTACGTCGCGTCCGGCGACATCGACCCCGACGGCGTGCAGATGCTCTCGACCGGCGGAATGCTCAACTACATGGAGAAGCACCCCGACGGCGAGTACATCGTCGCGACGGAGAACGGGATGCTCTACCCGCTCCAGCAGGCTGCGCCGAAGGCCAAGCTGGTCGAGGCCAACCGGATGGCGTTCTGCAAGTACATGAAGATGATCACGTTGCCGAAGGTCCGGGACTCGCTCCGCGACTTCAAGTTCGAGGTGAAGGTGCCGCCGGCGATCGCCGAGCGGGCCAAGCTGCCGATCGAGCGCATGGTCGCGATCGGCTAGCGACCTACGCCTCTCCCCGCATTACCCGCTTGAATGCCGGGCATGTGGAGGCTCCGACTCGCGGCGGTGGGGGTGCTGGCCGCCGTCGCGCTGCTTCCCACCGCGACCGCGTGGGGTGACGCCGATCGGAAGGTCGAGCCGAGGATCGTCGGCGGCTCGACGGCCTCGATCGCGCAGTACCCGTGGCAGGCCGCGCTGGTCCTGAGCCCGAGCGAGTCCAGCGGCGACGCACACGACCGCCAGTTCTGCGGCGGCTCCCTCGTCACGACCCGGATCGTGATCACGGCGGCGCATTGCGTCTACGGGATGGCCGCAGGCGACATCGACGTCGTACTTGGGCGCACCACGCTATCCGACTCGAGCCAGGGAGCCGAGTTCCCGGTACAGGCGCTTTCCTACCAGGCGAACTACAACCACCCCGGCCTCTTCTCGGGGATCCCGCCGCGTTTCGACGTCGGCTACCTCGTGCTCTCGCAGCCTTCCGGCCAGCCCAGGATCCAGATCGCCGGCCCGGACGAGGCCGGGCTGTGGGCGCCGGGGATCACCGAGGACATCAGCGGCTGGGGCTGCACGAGCGAGCCGATTCTCATCATCCTCGGCTGCAGCACCTCGGACACCCTGCGAGCCGCGCATGTGCCGATCGTCGACGACTCGACGTGCGGCTCAGGAGCCGTCTACGACGGTGACTTCGATCCCACGACGATGCTCTGCGCGGGCAACCTCAGCGGCGGCAGTGACAGCTGCAACGGCGACAGCGGCGGGCCGATGCAGGCGCCGGTGGCCGGCGGCTATCGCCTCGTCGGCATCACGAGCTGGGGCGAGGGCTGCGGCGAGCCGAACGCGCCCGGCGTCTACACGCGGGTCGCCGGCTCGGCCATCCGGCCGCTGGTGGGCGCAGACGTCTGCGCGCTCGAGAACGCCAACGGGCTGGGACACGAGGTCGTCATTGCCGGCGCCACCCCCGCCGACTCCCCCTGCCTGCCGGTGAGCATGAAGAATCGGCCCTTCGCCAAGTGCAAGCGCATCCATAACAAGAAGAAGCGGCGGCGCTGCATCAAGAAGGTGCGGAGGAAGCTCAAGTCCCGGCGCTGACGGCCGCGGACGCCCGCCCGGCCTGGTGCTAGGTTCCCGGACGGAGGGATGTTGGAGATCGTTCTGCGGGTCGGGCTTGGGATCGTGCTGGCGGGCGCAGCGCTCGCGAAGCTGGCGAAGCCGCGCGAGAGCATCGGGGCGATGTCCAGCTTCGGGTTCGAGGCCGGTCCGATCCGCCCGCTCGCCTGGGCCGGCCTGATCGCTTTGGAGCTGGGGCTGGCGGTAGGCGTCGTGCTCGGATCGGACGGCGCCGCCTACGGCGCCGCTGCCCTGATGCTCCTCTTCGCGGCGCTTACGGCAGGTGCCATCTTCCGGGGGCGTGCCGGCGCTCCCTGTGCCTGCTTCGGACCGGGCGCGAAGGTCTCCTGGCTCGGCGTCCTCAGGAACCTGGGCCTGGCAGCGGGGTTCGCGCTGGCCGGTGCCGCCGACGCGATTGAGCTGGGGACGGAGGGCTGGCTCGGCGTCGGCGTCGGCGCGGCGCTGCTCGCCTGCGGCGGCCTGATCGTCGCGGTCCTGGGGCTGGCCCGCGAGGTAGGGATGCTGCGGCTTCAGCTCGGCACCCAGGGCGCCCTCGAGATCGCGGGGGAGGGACCTGAGATCGGATCCAGCGCCGCGGAGCTCGCGGACCGGATCGGCCGGAACAGAGCCGACCTCGGGCTCGCGGTCTTCACCTCCGAGGGCTGCCACCTCTGCCAGACCCTCGCGCCGGCGATCGACAACGTCGCTCAGGACCCGCGGGTCTTGGTCGCGCGGTTCGATGAGGTCATGGAGGCGGAATTGTGGCGCAGCCTTGGGATCCCGGGCAGCCCGTTCGCGCTCGCCCTGGACCGGGAGGGGACGGTGCTGGCCAAGGGCACCTTCAACAACCTGGCGCAGCTGGAGAGCGTCCTCGCGACGGCCGAGAGGCGGGGGCAGACGGCGGGTGCCTGAGCACCTCGATCGGATCAGCGACTCCCTGGCTCGGGACACGTCCCGGCGGGGCTTCCTCGCGCGGGTCGGAGGGGCGCTCGTCGCGCTGACTGCGGCGCGCACGGTTGGCTCGATGATCGAGCCGGGCGAGTCCGAGGCCTTCCACTTCTGCGGCCATACCTTCACCACCGGCTCCTGTCCGCATCCGACCGGCTTGCCTCGGATCGACTCGCGCGGGTTCCCGCTGCGCGCGAGCGACGGCCACCCGATCGACGACATCGGACGGCCGGTGACCGATGCCGGCCAGCCGGTGGACGACCAGGGACAGCTCCTACGCGGTCCGGAGGGACGTCCTTTACCCCCGGCGCCGCGGACCCGGATCTGTGACCGGGTCGCGGACATATACGGCTTCCGCACCCACATCGACGGAGCCTGGTACCGCTGCTGCGGCGGCAAGGTCCGCAAGCTGGTCGACTGCTGCGCGCACCACAGCACGCGGATCAACGGGGACGCCGCCCTGACGGGCTATTGCTTCTCGGGCCGCAAGGTGTTCTGCGTTCAGTACTACGACACCCGAGTGCCGTGTTGAAGGCGAGGTCGCGATGACCTTCGGGGTCCTGGAGCTGGCGCTCGTCGCGGCTGCGCTGCTGATCGGCGCCACGGGGACGTTCTCGCCCTGCGGCCTCTCCGTGATCGAGACGATCGGGCCGACCGGGTACTCAGGCGGCCGCCGCACGACCGCAGCCGCATGCGCGACCTTCCTACCGGGCGCCGTGGCGGGCGGCGTGCTGACCTTCGGGTCGCTCGCCCTCGCCGGAGACGTTCTGCACGGGGCGGGCAGCCGAGCGAGCTACCTGGTGGCCGGGGGAATCGCGCTGGTCGCCGCGGCGCTGGAGGCGCGGGGGACGAGGATCGTGCCGCAGATCCGCCGCCAGCTCCCGGAGCACTGGCGCCGGGTGCTGCCGATGCCGCTGGCCGCCGCCCTCTACGGGCTGCTGCTCGGCATCGGCTTCACGACCTTCGTCCTCTCCTTCGGTGTCTGGGCGCTGGCGGGGGTGAGCCTGGCCGTGGGCGATCCCTCCCTCGGGCTGCTGATCGGAGCCGCCTTCGGGATCGGACGCGCGATCCCGATCGTCGCGCTCGCTCCGGCGGCCGGCGGCGCGACCGGCATCAAGGCGACCGAGCTGATCTGCGAGCGGCCGGCGGTCTATCTCGGCCTGCGGCGGGGAGACGCGACCGTCCTCCTGCTCGCGGCGGCCGCTCTCGTGATCGGGCCGGGCAGCGCCGGAGCCGCACGTGCCCACATCCAGCACGCCACCGACCCCGCCGCCACCGCCGACGCGCTGCTTTTCCAGCGGCTCGGGGGGCCGGCGGTGATCAGCCGCGGCGGGCCCGAGATCCCGCTCCCGGGAAGCCACCCGACGATCGGCGGCCGC
>DATFPJ010000100.1:0-10109 GCA_035264865.1 Solirubrobacterales bacterium | reverse complement strand
GCGAGCATGCGGAAGGCCTGGTTGCCGATCGCCGGCATGCCCATGTCGGAGACGCGTCGCACTCTCGAACCGAAAATCGTGGGGATGCGGCTCTTGAAGTCGTTCACGTAGGGGACAAGCGGATTCACGACCACGATGAACTTCGCCCCCGCCTCGACCGCGACGTCCACGTTCGTCGTCGAGACGATCCCGCCGTCGATCAGCTGCCTGCCGCGCAGCTCGTAGGGCTCGTAGACGATCGGGAGGGCGCCGGAGGCCGCGACCGCGCGCGAGATAGGGACGTCCGCCCAGTCGCCGTCGCCGAAGACGATCCGCTCGCAGGTGTCGAGGTCGGTGGCCGTGATCAGCAGCTCGGCATCCAGCTCGCGGAAGTCGTTGGTGCGGTCCGGATCCGAGAAGACGTTGCGCACGTACTGCTCGATCCCGCGGTTGTGGTAGACGCCGGTCGGCAGGCCCTCCGCCAGTCCCATGACGACGTCGACCATCGAGATCTCGCCGATGTTGCCGGCGAGACGGCGGGCCATTGCTGCGGCGCGCAGCGGCAGCAGGGCCAAGCGGCCGGCGAAGCCACGGTAGTTCGGGCGCAGCAGGGTGCGGAGCGACGCGTTCTCGATCGGCGAGGGCAGCGCCTTGTCGAGCACGCGGAACATCTCCTCGGGCGTGATGCCGTTCGCGACCATGCTGCCCACGAACGCTCCCGCGCTGGTGCCCACGTAGATGTCGAAGTCGTTGACGGTCCGGTTCACCGCCAGCAGGTCGAAGGCGCGCAGGGCGCCCATCTCGTAGACGCCGCCGGTGAAGCCACCGCCGCCGAGCACGAGAGCTGTCTTGTCGCCCCGGCGGCGCCGCTTCCTCCCTGTTGCGCTGCCACGCGGCCTGCCGTCGGGGCCGTCGAACTGGACGACTTTCCCCATGGGATGGGCGATTATGGCAAGCGGCGGCCAGGCCGCCCCGCCATGAGCGGTGGGCGGAGCCCCGAGGGGTTGCGTTGCGCGGCCGCTTGCCGCCGCGATCTGTTGGCGAAGCCGTGCCGCAACCTAGGTCGTCTATCGCTGTTTCAGCGGGAACGGATGAGGCCGGCCATCCAGAAAGGGGCGATCGCCGCCGTGCTCGCGGCGCTGCTCGCGCTGCCCTCCGGCGCGCACGCAGGTGGCATCGGGCCCGATCGCGCCTTCAGCACGCCCGTGGCCCACTCCTCCGCCAAGGCGGGCGCCGCGGTCTCCGCGCCTCGGCTCCGCAATGGGCTGGCGAAGCTCTTTCGCCGGGTCGGCAAGAGCGGCGCAATGGCGTTCGACCCGGCCACCGACAGGGTCCTGTTCGCGCGCAAGGCGCGCCGCCCCCGCATCCTGGCGTCGAACAGCAAGCTGTTCACCACCTCCACGGCGCTCGCTCGGTTTCAGCCGGACGGCCGGCTCCACACGACCGCCTGGTCAGCCGATCCGATCACCGACGGGATCAGCCAGGGCCTCTATCTGCGCGGGGCCGGCGATCCGACGCTGAGCACCGCCGGGCTCAACAAGCTCGCGGACCGCGTGCGGGCTGCCGGAGTCACGAGCGTCCAGGGCGCGCTGCGCTACGACGATTCGTTCCTCGACGACCAGACCGGGATCCCCGAGCACGGCATCACCCCCGAGCGCGTCGGCACGCTCTCGGCGCTCACCATCGACGGCGGCTCACCGCGCGACCCCGCGAAGACGGCGGCGCAGCGCTTCGCTGACGCCCTTCGCAGGGAGGGCATATCGATCGGCAACAGCGTCACGCCGGCCGTCGTCCCGCCCGGCGCCCTTCAGGTCGGCGACTACGGCTCCCCGACGATGGCCGACCTGGTCCAGGACACGAACGTCCCCTCCAACAACTTCTTCGCCGAGATGCTGCTCAAGGACATCGGGGGCCAGTTCGGAGACAGCGGCTCCACCGCGGCCGGCATCGCGGTCGTCCGGGGATTCGCCGCGAGGCAGGGCGCGAGGTTCAACGGCGAGAACGGCTCCGGGCTGACCCGGCGCAACAAGGCCTCCCCCGCCTCCGTCGTCAAGCTCCTCGACTCGATGCTCGAGGTGGACGAGGACAGTCCGCCCGACGCGCAGGCGGACCAGGAGCGGCAGCGCGATGCCTGGGTCCGGTCGTTGGCGGTGGCGGGACGCAGCGGGACCCTGGCCCGCCGGATGCGAGGCACCGCGGCCCGAGGCCGCTGCCACGCCAAGACCGGCACGCTCAACGGCGTCAGCGCGCTGTCGGGCTATTGCTTCCGTGGCGGCGACGACGCGGACCACGCCGTGATCTTCTCGCTGCTCATGAACCGCGTCGACGTCAACCGCGCGCACATCGTTCAGGACCGGATGGCGGCCCTGCTCGCGCGCTACAGCCGGTAGCTAGACTCGGCCGCGGGGTGGCGTGCTCTTCTGTGGCGCGCCGTCCTGGCCGACCAGCTTCCGCAGCCCGTCCTCGTCGAGCACCTCTGTGCCTAGCTCGGTCGCCTTCGCCAGCTTGGACCCGGGGCTGTCGCCGGCCACCACGAAGTCGGTCTTCTTCGAGACCGAGTTGACGACCTTGCCCCCTGCGCGGCGGATCAGCTTGGTGGCCTGCTCGCGACTCAGGCTCGGGAGCGTGCCCGTCAGGACGAGGGTCTTGCCGTCGAGCGGCCCGCCCTGCTGGCGGCGCTCCGAGGCGTCGAGCTCCATCCGCAGGCCTGCCTTGCGCAGCCGGTCGATCAGCTTCCGGGTCCGCTCCTCCGATAGCTCCTCGTAGATCTGCTCCGCCAGCACGGGCCCGATCCCCTCGGCCTTCACGATCTCCTCGGGCTGAGCCTCGAGCAGCGCGTCCATCGTCCCGAAGTGCTCGGCCAGGGATTCGGCGTTGACGAATCCGATCCCCGGAATGCCGAGCGCGTAGAGGACGCGTGAGAACGGCATCTTCTTCGCCTCCTCGATCTCCTCGATGAGGTTCTTCGCGGAGATCTCCCCGAACCCCTCGAGCTCGGCGATCCGCTCGGAGGTGAGATCGAAGATGTCGGCGGCGTCGGAGATCAGCCCCTCCTGGAGGAACCGGTAGGCGTTCTTCTCGCCGAGCCCTTCGATCTCGAGCGCGCCGCGGAAGTGCTTGACGTGCTGGAACTGCTGCCCGGGGCAGCCGGTGCGGTTCGGGCAGATCGTGAAGACGCCGCCCTCCGGCTTCACCGTCGGGGTCCCGCAGAGCGGGCACTTCTTCGGCGGCCGCGGCCGGCGTGCGCCCTTCTTGCGCCGCTGGATGATCGGCGAGACGACCTGCGGGATCACGTCCCCGGCGCGCATCACGACCACCTCGTCGCCCTCGCGCACGTCCTTCCGCTCCAGGTCCTCCTCGTTGTGGAGTGTCGCTGTGCTCACGGTGACGCCGCTGACGTGGACGGGCTCGAGCATCGCGAAGGGCAGGAGGTGGCCGGTCCGCCCGACGTTCCAGACGATCTTGTTGAGCTTCGTCGTCGCGGTGGTCGGCGCGAACTTCCAGGCGACCGCCCAGCGCGGCTCGCGGCCGGCCACGCCGAGCTCGCGCTGCAGGCCGCGGTCGTCGACCTTGACGACCACCCCGTCGATCTCGAAGTCGAGCGCCTCGCGGCGGCCCTCCCACCAGCGGCAGCGCTCGGCCACCTCGTCGATGCCGTGCAGGATCGAGATGTCGTCGTTGACCTTGAAGCCGCGCTCCTTGAGCCAGTCCAGTGACTCCGAATGGCTGGTGGGCTCCCAGCCCTTCAGCGCGGCCACGCCGTAGCACCACATGGACAGAGGGCGGGTGGCGGTGATCTGAGGGTCGAGCTGCCGAAGCGAGCCCGCGGCCGCGTTGCGCGGGTTGGCGAAGGTGGACTGACCCTCCTGCGCCCGCTGCTCGTTGACGCGGGTGAAGCCGGCGATCGGGAGGTAGATCTCACCACGAACCTCGACCAACTCGGGCGCATCCTCGATCCGCAATGGGATCGCCTTGATCGTCTTCAGGTTCTGCGTGACGTCCTCGCCGACGCGGCCGTCGCCTCGCGTCGCGCCGCGCGTGAAGACACCGTTCTGGTAGGTGAGCGAGATCGCGAGCCCGTCGACCTTCGGCTCCGTGACGTAGCGGATCTCGCGCCCGGAGATGTCGAGCCGCTCGAGTTGGCGCTCCACGCGCTTCGCCCAGGCGCGGAGCTCGTCCTCGTCCCGCGCGTTGGCGAGCGAGAGCATCGGCTCGTGGTGGGTGACCTGCTTGAACTTGTCCAGCGGCTTGC
The DNA here is from genome assembly GCA_035264865.1 of Solirubrobacterales bacterium. Lineage (GTDB taxonomy): Bacteria > Actinomycetota > Thermoleophilia > Solirubrobacterales > 70-9 > DASUPK01. The sequence continues at coordinate 5,878 of DATFPJ010000100.1, read as the reverse complement.
CGCCGACGCGCTGCGTTGGCGAGTCCGGCGTGAGCAGCTCGGGATGATCTTCTTCGATCCCTCGCAGCTCGCGCAGCAGGTCGTCGTAGTCGGGGTCGGAGATCTCCGGGTCGTCGAGGACGTAGTAGCGGTGGTCGTGGTAGGCGATCTGCCGCCGGAGCTCCTCGGCTCTCTTCTTGACGGACTTTGTGGCGCTCACCTCTGCGAAGAGGCCTCCGCCGACGAGGCGTTCTCCTCCGCGGTGGCGAGCATGCCGGTGAAGTCCCACCGCCTGAGCCGGTCGAGGCTCGGCCGGTCCGTCAGGTCGAAGTGGACCGGAGTGACGGAGATGCGCTCGTGCGCGATCGCGGAGAGATCCGAGCCGCGCTCGTCCTCGAATGAGGGCTCATAGCCGTAGATCTGGTAGCGGACCCGGCCGGTGTCGGGATCCTTATCGACCACCTTCATCTCGTCGTTGTAGAGGCGCTTGCCGAGATGGGTGACCTCGACTCCGCTCGCCTCTGCGGGCGGGAAGTTGACGTTGAGCAGGGTGTCCGCAGGGAGGGGATCTTCGGCGACGCGACGAACCAGCTCGGCCGAGAACGCGGCCGAGGCCGTGAAGTCGTACTCCCGCTTCGCGTAGTAGTCGGCACCGCTGGCCGCCGACTGCTGAGAGAGCGCGATCGCCGGGATGCCGAGCACGATCCCCTCGAGCGCGGCCGCGACGGTGCCGGAGTAGGTGATGTCGTCGCCGAGGTTGGAACCGTGGTTGATCCCCGACACGATCAGCTCAGGACGCTCGCCGATCAGCCCGAGCTCGGCGAATCGCACGCAATCGACCGGGGTGCCGTCGGTCGCGTAGCCGCTCGTACCGTCATCGAACGGGACCTCTTCCACCCAGAGCGGGGAGCGCGTCGTGATGCTGCGCGCGGTGGCGCTCCGATTGGAGTCGGGGGCGACGACGTGCACCTCGAGCCCCTCGATCGGGATCAGCGCCTTGCGCAGGGCCTGGAGGCCCTCCGCGTGGATCCCGTCGTCGTTGGTGATCAGGAGGCGCACATCAACGGAGTTTAGGTAGACGGCTTCGCTTCAAGATCGCGGCCACAAGCGGCCGCGCTGTCGTAACCGCTCGGGCTGCGCCCTTGATGCGAGGGTGCGCCGCCAGGCGCAACCCGTTTAGGGGAGTGCGGCGGCTTGGTGGCCGCTAACCACCGCCGTATGCGATGACCATCTCGGTCGCGACGCCGAGGAAGACGCCCGCGCCGAGCATGAGCAGCCCGAGCTCCCGGTGGCCGAGCCTCCTCATCGCGCCCCAGATCTCACCGATCACGTAGAGAATCGCCCCGGCCGAGACGGAGTAGAAGAGCAGCTCGAGAGGCTCGGAGGTGACGTTGTAACCGACGATCGCGCCCAGGAAGACCGGCCCGCCCCCGACGAGCCCGGCGACCGCGAGCCATCTCCAGCTCGGCCGGACGTTGCCGAGAGGCCCGACGATGCCGAAGCCCTCGGTCGCGTTGTGGACCGCGAAGCCGATGATCAGGACCGTGGCGAGGCCGATCTCGCCGGTGCTGGCCGAGACGCCGACCGCCAGCCCCTCGGCGAAGTTGTGCAGTCCGATCGCGGCGGCGATCGCCATCCCCGTCTGCAGCGCCCGCGCTCTGGCCGAGACCTCGTCGGCGACCAGCTCCGCCTGCTCCACGGTCATCGCGTCGGTCGCACCGCCGGCGATCGGCGGCTGCTTCGACGTCCGCATCCGATGCTCGACCAGGGCGAGGCCCGCACTGCCCGCGGTGAACCCGCCGCCGAACATCAGGGCGAGGAGCAGGCCCTCCAGCAAGGAGCCCTCGCCCTCACCAAGCTCCTCGAAGTGCTGCTCGACGATCTCCACCCCATGCACGAGGACCTCGGCGAACAGGAAGGCTAGGACGCCGACGGAGAACATCGCGAGGGCGACCCTGGCGCGCTGCGAGACGAACTCGATCCGCCCGAAGGGGAGGCCGAGGTAGATCGTGAAGCCCGCCAATGAGCCGAGCAGAACTGTCTCTCCAAAGGACAAGGGAGCGGCAGAATAACAGTTTCATTAGGGCGCCCTAACGTCGCTGGTAACGCACGGCGGCGAGGTGGAGCCCGTGCGCCTGCGCCGTATCCCCGGCCCGCTCTCGCGGGCCGCCGGTGAGCAGGCTCCGGTAATCGTCGAGCGAGCGGCGGTCGGAGGCGACCTCAAGCATCGTGCCGACGAGGACCCGCACCATGTTGCGCATGAAGGCGTCCGCCTCGACGCAGAACTCGAGGACACGGCCGTCCCCCAGGACGGCCCGCTTCTCGTGCCACTCCGCGCGCAGGATGTCTCGCTCGAAGCGGACGTGGTCGGTCTGCGTGGGCGTGAATGCGGTGAAGTCGTGCGTCCCGGCGAGGGCGTCGGCGCAGGCGACGAGCGCTTCCGTCTCGACGCGATGCGGCCAGAACAGCGAGATACCGGCCTCGAACGGGTTCGGGGTCCGCTCCACCAGCACGCGGTAGGAGTAGGTCCGCGAGCGGGCGTCGCGGCGGGCGTCGAAGCCGTCCGGCGCCGGGGCAGCGTCGATCACCGCGAGGTCGGGGCCGGTCAGCGAGTTGAGCGCCCGCCCCAGGTCAGGCGGTGCCTCGCCCTCCATGGTGAAGCTCGCCACCTGCGCCCAAGCGTGGACTCCGGCGTCGGTCCGCCCGGCCACCGTGAGTGTCGTCGGAGCGCCGAGCACCCGGCCGAGCGCGGCCTCGAGCTCGCCCTGCACCGTCCGCTCCCCCGGCTGCGCCGCCCAGCCGGCGAAGCGCGCGCCGTGGTACGCCAGGTCGATTCGCATCGTGGCCACGGATCGGCGACACTATCCAGCGACGGGCCTGGGTGAGGGGATGGCTGTGACCAGGTTCACGGAGCGCCCTCGGCCGGCCGCATAGGGTTGGCGGAACCCAGCATGGAGGAGAAGACCAGATGGCTAATACCGACATAACCCAGCGTGCCCAGTACGAGCGGACCGACCTGCTCGCCGGCGGGGAGGGGCTGCGCCGCGGCTCCAAGAAGGGCGCTGCCGTCTACAGCGTCATCGCGCTGATCCTTGGCGCCGTGCTCGCCTTCGCGGCGCTGCAGACGATCGAGAACTGGGCGCAGTGGGTCGTGCTCGGCGTGATCGTGGTCTTCACGGTCGCCGTAGCGGTTGCGATCGGGCCGAACAGGAAGGGCTCCGGCTCCCGGTTCAAGGTCGGCCGCTGAGGCGTCTGCAAACCGTCGTCTGGCGGCGTCCTCGGTCGGCCGCCTCGCTCACGCACGTCATCAGTGCGCTCGCTTCGGCGGCCTCCCTGCGTCCTTGCCAGACTCGGTTTTCGCCGCCTCAGCTCAGACGAGTTCCAGGAAGACCATCTCGGCTGAGTCGCTTCGACGTGGGCCGAGCTTGACGATCCGGGTGTAGCCGCCCGGGCGCTGCGCGTAGCGCGGCGCGATCTCCTCGAACAGTTTGTGCACGGCGAACTTGTCGTTGTGCAACGTCGAGAGAGCCTGGCGGCGGGCGTGGAGGTCGCCGCGCTTGGCGAGCGTGATCAGCCGTTCGAACTCCGGCTTCAGCGCCTTGGCCTTCGGCTGCGTCGTCCGGATCCGCTCGTGCTCGATCAGCTGCTTGGACATCGTCCGCAGCATCGACTTCCGGTGAGCCGGGTCGCGGCTCAGCTTGCCCTTCTTTCGCTGGTGCCTCATCGCCGTCTCCGGCCGGGAGCCTAGCGCCCTAGTCCGCGCGCAGCGAGAGGCCGCGTGCGCGCAGGGTCTCCTGGACCTCCTCGATCGACTTGCGACCGAAGTTCGGGATCGCGTTGAGCTCCGACTCCGACTTCCGCACGAGCTCACCGACGGTCTGGATGCCGGCGCGCTTCAGGCAGTTGTAGGAGCGGACCCCGAGCTCGAGCTCCTCGATCAGGATCTCGTCGAGCCCATCGGCGCCCGGAACGGCCGCGGCCTCGCCGCCGCCCGTACCGTCGGTAGCCGCAATCGCGCCCTCGCCCCGGAGCTCGTCGACCCGGTCCGCGGTGGTGAAGATCGCCAGGCTCTTGATCAGGATCTCGGCAGCCTCACGGAGGGCGGCGCCCGGCTCGATGGAGCCGTCGGTCTCGACCTCGAGCGTGAGCTTGTCGAAGTCCGTCCTCTGCCCGACTCGGGCGGAGTCGACCGAGTAGGCCGCGCGGCGGATCGGCGAGAAGATCGAGTCGATCGGAATCACACCGATGGGCTTGTCGTCGGACTTGTTCTCGTCCGCCGGCGCGTAGCCGCGCCCGCGGCCGATCGTCAGGTACATCTCGAGCTTGGTCTTCTTCTCGAGCGTGGCGATCGGTGCCTCGGGGTTGAGGATCTCGACGCCCGCGGGCAAGTCGATGTCCTGCGCCCTGACCTCGCCGGGACCGGTCGCGACCAGCGGCGTTTCGACCTCATCGGCGTCGGTGTGCATTCGCACCACGACGTCCTTGAGGTTGAGGACCAGGTCGGTGACGTCCTCCTTCAGTCCCGGGATCGTCGAGAACTCGTGGGCGACACCCTCGATCCGGACGCTGGTGATCGCGGCGCCGCCGAGGGAGGAGAGCAGCACGCGGCGTAGGCTGTTGCCGAAGGTGTAGCCGAACCCCTTGTCCAGGGGCTCGATGACGAAGGTGCCCTTGTTCTCATTCGTGTCTTCACCGGAGATCTTCGGCACCTGGAAATCCGGCAGGGTGGTCATCGCTTCCATCAGGTTCACTCTCTTCTGGTCTGTGGGTTACTTCGAGTACAGCTCGACGATGAGCTGTTCCTCGACGGGCGCCGAGATCTCGCTGCGCTCTGGCAGCCTCAGCACCTTCGCGGTGAGCGAGTCATGGTCGGCTTGCAGCCACGCGGGCACGCCCGAGGTGAGCTCCGTCGCGTCGCGGACCACGTCAGTGGCCGCGCTGCTCGGCTTGATCGTGATCACGTCGTCCGGCTTCACCTGGTAGCTCGGGATGTCGACGCGGCGGCCGTTGACGGTCCAGTGGCCATGGCTGACGAGCTGCCTCGCCTGACGGCGGGAGGCGGCGAAGCCGAGGCGCACCAAGACGTTGTCCAGGCGGCACTCGAGCAGCCTCAGCAGGTTCTCGCCCGTCACGCCCTGCTGGCGGCTCGCCTTGTCGTAGTAGCTGGCGAACTGCTTCTCGAGCACCTGGTAGTAGCGCTTTGCCTTCTGCTTCTCGCGAAGCTGCGCCCGGTACTCGGACTGGCGCATGCGGCCCCGCCCGTGCTCGCCCGGCGGGTAGGAGCGGCGCTCGACCCCGCACTTGTCGGTGAAGCAGCGGGAGCCCTTGAGGAACAGCTTCTGGCCCTCGCGGCGGCACTGCTTGCACTGGGCACCGGTATCGCGGGCCATCAGACGCGCCTCCGCTTGCGGGGACGGCAGCCGTTGTGGGCCTGCGGCGTCACGTCCTTCACGGTCGTCACGTCCAGGCCGGCGGCCTGGAGCGAGCGGATCGCTGTCTCGCGGCCCGACCCGGCGCCCTTGGCGAACACTTCGACGCGCTCCAGGCCGTGCTCCATGCCCTTCTTGGCGGCGGCGTCGGCCGTCACCTGGGCGGCGAACGGCGTGGACTTGCGCGAACCCTTGAAGCCCGGAGCCGGCGGACTCCCAGGCGATCACGTTGCCCTCGGTGTCGGTCAGGGTGACGATGGTGTTGTTGAACGAAGTCTTGATGTGGGCCTGCCCGATGGCGACGTTCTTCTTCGCCCTGCGGCCCCTCTTCTTCGGCTTGCGGCGGCCCCGTTGGGGGCGCTTGGGTGCGGGCACTTACTTCTTCACCTTCTTCTTGCCCGCGACTTGCATGCGCTTGGGTCCCTTGCGCGTGCGGGCGTTGGTCTTGGTCTTCTGCCCGCGGACCGGAA
>DATFPJ010000099.1:0-2730 GCA_035264865.1 Solirubrobacterales bacterium | reverse complement strand
TCCCACTGCTCGTCGGTGCCGATCGACTTCTCCGGCCGGGTCGAGAGCTCCACCCTCACGTCGTCGAACCCGAAGCGCTCATAGAGCTCGTCGATCCCGGAGCAGATGGAGTCGACCTCGTCGGTCACCTGCTCGAGCGTGCAGTAGACATGCGCGTCGTCCTGGGTGAAGGCTCGGACACGGAGCAGCCCGTGCAGCACGCCCTCGCGCTCGTAGCGGGAGACCAGACCAAACTCCGCGAGCCGCAGCGGCAGCTCCCGGTAGGAGTGGCGCTGGGAGCCGAAGACGAGGCAGGCGCCGGGACAGTTCATCGGCTTCAGCGCGTACTGGCGCTCCTCTCCCCCGCCCTCACGCTCCGCGGGCGCGATGAAGAACATGTTCTCCTTGTAGTTGTCCCAGTGGCCCGAGCGGTGCCAGAGGTCGACGTCGAGCACCTGCGGGGTCTTGATCTCCTCGTAGCCGCGCGCCCGCAGCTGCTTGCGCACCTCCGCCTCGATCAGCCGCAGCAGCACCGTGCCCTGCGGCAACCAGAAGGGCATCCCGGGAGCCTCCGGCCGGAGCTGGAAGAGGTCGAGCTGGGGGCCGAGCTTGCGGTGGTCTCGCTCTCGCGCTTGCTCCAGTCGCTCCAGGTGCTGCTCGAGGTCCTTGCGCTCGAGGAACGCGGTGCCGTAGACGCGGGTCAGCATCTGCCGGGTCTCGTCGCCGCGCCAGTAGGCCCCTGCCAGCGAGGTGAGCTTGAAGGCTCCGATCCTCCCGGTCGAGGGCCCGTGGGGGCCGCGGCAAAGGTCCTCGAACGGCCCGTTGCGGTACAGCGAGACCGTCTCGGCGCCCTCGTCGCGGATCAGGTCCTCGATCAGCTCGACCTTGTAGTCCTGGCCCTGCGCGCGGAAGTGCTCGACGGCCTCTTTCGCCGGCAGCTCGCGGCGCTCGAACGGCTCGTCGGCCTTGACGTGCTCCGCCATCCGCTCCTCGATCCGCGCGAGGTCCTCCTCGCCCGGATTGCCGTCCGGGAACTCGATGTCGTAGTAGAAGCCGTTCTCGATCGGGGGCCCGATCGAGATCTTCGCCTCGGGCCAGAGATCGAGCACGGACTCGGCGAGCACGTGAGCGGCGTCGTGGCGGATCAGCTCCAGGGCCTCTGGGCTGCGGTCCGTGACGATCTCGATCGCCTCCCCGTCCGAGAGCGGCGCGGAGAGGTCCCTGAGCTCACCGTCGGCCTTGATCGCGAGCGCTGCGCGGGCGAGGCCGGAGCCAATTGCCGCGGCCGCGTCGGCACCGGTCGCGCCGTCCTGGAGCTCGAGCTCGGAATCGTCGGGCAGTCTCACCTTCATGCGGGCGCTAAGGCTAGTGATGGGCGTTCCCGCCCAGGATGCAGGTGCGCGCAACTCGGCCGCCGTACACCCGTTACGACGCCAATGTGTAGGCATGGAGGCAGATCGTTTGTCGGCGCCCTCTGCGCGCTCGCGCTGGTGGCCGTCGTTGCCCCGCCCGATCAGGCGGCCGCTGCGAAGGGCAAGCACCACCGCGTCTTCAAGTTCGGCTCCCGGCCGCTCGCACCCGGCTCCAGAGGCAAGGACGTCCGCTTCCTGCAGCGGGCCCTGACCCGCCTCGGGATCGCCACCGCGATCGATGGCGCCTACGGCAAGGGGACGATGAAGGGCGTCAAGGCGCTCGAGCGGCGGCGGGGCTGGCCGGTCAATGGCGTCGTCTCGAAGAAGGACGCGAAACGGATCAAGAGGCTGCTCGCAAAGGGACGCGTGAGCGGCGGGTACTTCGTCCGGGGATACGTGAAGCCGACGCTCATGCTCACCTCGCGGAGGGCCGGCAGCGCCAAGGTCAAGGTGCTCGACGCCGCGGGCAACCTGGTCGAGCCGATCACCGTCGACTTCGGCGGCGCCGAGACCAAGGGGGTCGCGTGGGACGGGACCACTCCCTCGGGGTTCGCGGGCGACGCGATCTACCAGCTCAAGCTCTCGGATCCCGGGACCGCCCGGGCCTCGATCGCGGGCGGCCAGACCCAGCCCTTCGATCTCCACCTGCATGCCTTTCCCCTGCCGGGTCCCCACACCTACGGCGGCGCGGACGCGCGCTTCGGCGCCCCGCGCTCCGGCCACACCCATCAGGGTCAGGACCTGTCGGCCGCCTGCGGGGAGAAGCTCTACGTCTCGGAGACCGGCGAGGTCAAGGTGAACGCCTATCAGGCCTCCGGCGCGGGCTACTACGTCGTCATCCATGGCGCGATCACCGGGACTGACTTCGTCTACATGCACCTCAAGGTGGGCAGCTGGGCGCCGGCGGGGATGAGCGTCTACGCCGGGCAGCAGATCGGCAAGGTCGGCGCGACCGGCGACGCGCAGGGCTGCCACCTGCACTTCGAGCGCTGGAGCGCACCCGGCTGGTACGTCGGCGGGGCCCCTTACGACCCGCTGCCCGAGCTTCAGTACTGGGACTCCTACTCCTAGCGGTGCGCCGGCCTCGCCCGCGACGCGAAGGCCGGCTGAGCTAGCCGCTGTACGCGAAGGTCGAGCCGTACCCGCAGACGCCCCGGTAGCTGAACTCCAGCGGGCCGTCCTCGACGACGAGCTCGTCCGCCACCAGCTCCTCGCCCTCGCGGTCGTGACCCGGGATCACGCAGGTGACCGTCTCCGGTCCGTCGTAGCGGTCCCGGATCCGAACGCTGACGTGATCGCGGATCCGGAGCAGCTGGCGGCGCCTCGTGTGCTCGACCTC
>DATFPJ010000098.1:0-5905 GCA_035264865.1 Solirubrobacterales bacterium | reverse complement strand
CGTCGACACCAACTACCAGCACGCGATCGCCTGGTTCCGGGCGTTCCGTCGCCACTTCATCACGGTGCCCATCTGGCGGATCCATCGGCACATCGGGATGGGCGGCGACCAGCTGGTCGCGGCGGTGGCGGGCGACGAGGTCGAGAAGCGAGCCGGAGATCGAATACGGGAGGCGGAGTCCGAGCTCTACCGCGAGCTGATCGACGAGGTGCAGGCGATGGACGGCTCACGCGAGCTGATCGTCGAGCTGCGCGAAGCGGGCAACGCCGTCGTCCTGGCGAGCTCCGCGAAGGAGTGGGAGGTGGAGCACTACATCGAGCTGCTCGACGCCGCACAGATCGTCGATGCGTGGACGACCTCCGCCGACGTGGAGAGCACGAAGCCGGAGCCCGACCTGATCAAGGCGGCCCTCGACAAGGTCGATGCCGACGGCGAGGCGCTCCTGATCGGCGACACGGTCTGGGACGTCGAGGCGGCGAAGCGGGCCGGCGTCGAGACGCTGGCCGTCCTCACCGGAGGCTTCTCGGAGCAGGAGCTCCGCGACGCCGGCGCGCGCGAGGTCTACACCTCGGTCGAAGAGCTGCGGCGGAGCCTGAGCGAGAGCGCGCTGAGCCGTTAGCTGCTCCGCGACTCACCCGCCCGGGGCCGACCCCTCCAAGCTCTCCGCCGCCCGCTCCACCGTCTCGTCGTCGAGCTCGGCGTCAACCAGCTCATAGCGCCTGTCGAGCTCCGCGATCAGGGCCTCCTCGAGCTCGCCCGGATCGACCTCGCGGCCCAGCTCCTCGGCGACGCTCCCGGAGGTGGCCGGCTCCCAGTCGAGCTCGAGCGCCCGGTAGACCGGCACGAGCACGCGCGCGATCTCGTCTCCGCCCGAGGCGACGACCACGCCGCCCATGTGCGCGCCGCCGCGGATCATGCGTTGCCCGATGCCGGCCAGCTTCGCGGCGCCTCGCGCATTGACGCTGTAGGCGCCGGGGCAGTACTCGCCCGGGACTTCGCCGACCCGGGCATCGACCCCGAGTCCGCTCAGGACGGCGGTGATGATCTCCGCCATCTCCTCGAAGCGCGCGTAGGTTCGCTTCGGCGGCTGCGGGTCGGCGTAGGCGCGGGCGATCGCGATCGTGCCCTCGTGGAAGACCGCGGCGCGGCCCCCGGCGAGGCGCTCCACGGCGGCGAAGCCCGCGGCGCGCGCCGCCTCGGCGGCGGCCTGGTAGCCGGGACTCGCTACGTCCTGGCGGCCGAACGCGACCTCCCTGCCGGGCCGGTGGATCCTGATCGTCGCGGGCAGCTCGCCTGCCGCCACGCGCCGCAGGATCGTCCGGGAGATGGCGGTACTCAGCTCGGGGTGGTCCGGGAAGGAGTGGCGGATCAGGCGGAGGCGGTCCATCTAGGCGGCGTCGTCGGGCTGCTCGCCCAACAGAGCCTCCCGCAGCAGTCGCTCCTCCTCCTCGAAGAGGTGGCCGATGGTGCGATCGCGATCCATCAGGATGCGCCGCTTCGTCTCGGCGATCGCCTGCCGGGGACCGGACGCGATCCGGCCGGCGAGCTCGATCGCGCGCGGCATCAGCTGGTCGGCGGGATAGACGGAGCCGACGATCTCCATGCGCTCGGCTGCCGCGGCGTCCAGCAGCCGCCCGGTCAGGGTGAGCTCGGCGGCGAGGCGGATTGGGAGGCCGGCGCGCGCCGCGGCATAGCTGGGAGGGATCCCGCGCGGCAGCTCCGGGAAGCCGAAGCTCGCCTCCTCGGCGGCGAGGCGGAGGTCGCAGAGCAGGGCGAGGGCGAAGCCGCCGGCCAGGGCCGGGCCGTTGACCGCCGCGACGACGGGCTTCGGGCAGTTCCCAACCGCGCGGAATGCGCGGATGCTCGTCTCGACCAGGCGCTCGCGGTTGGCGCGATCGCCGCCGAACTGGCTGGTGTCCATGCCGGAGCAGAACGCGGGCGGCGCACCGGTGAGAACGACCGCGCCCACGCCGTCGTCGTCACCGAGGGCCTGGAACGCGTCGGCGAGCTCCACGCGGAGCTCGATAGAGAGCGCATTCCGCTTCTCGGGGCGCTGCAAGGTGACCACCGCAACCTCGTCGCGGCGCTCTAATGAGAGCAGGCCGGCCATCGCGGCCATCATCCCATCACCAAACGCCGGCTCCTCGGCACTGAGCGGGTTGCTCCTGGTGGAGCACCTCGCATCAACCGGGCTGGCTCGCATAAAGGAGGCGAGGTGAAGTCGCACACCGAGTACATGACGTTCAACACCGACGAGCGGCGCGAGTTCGTCCGCATCACCGAGAACGTGCAGGGCGCGGTCGACGCCTCGGGGGTCAGCGAGGGGATGGTGCTCGTGTCGGCCATGCACATCACCGCCGCGGTCTGGGTGAACGACGACGAGCCCGGACTGCAGGAGGACACGCTCGAGTGGCTCGACAAGGTGGCGCCGCCGAGCTGGAAGGAGCCCGCGAACGATGTGGCTCGCGAGCTGCTGCCCGATCCGGGGGACTACCGGCACCACCGCGGCGGCGAGGACAACGGCGACGCGCACCTCAAGAACCTGCTCGTCCACCACCAGGTGATCCTTCCGATCACCGAGGGCCGGCTCGACCTCGGGCCGTGGCAGGCGGTGTTCTACTGCGAGTTCGACGGCCGCCGCTCGAAGCGGCTGGTGATCAAGGTGATCGGCGATTAGCTCCCGTGCGGTCACGGCCGGCCGCCCGGCGGCGGCCGCGTCGCTGCTGGTGGTCGCGGCGGTGGTATCGGTCCAGTTCGGGTCGGCGGTGGCGACGACTCTGTTCGACAGCGTGGGGCCGGCGGGCGCGGTCCTCTATCGGCTGGCCTTCGCCGCGCTGGTGCTGCTCGCGATCTGGCGGCCGCGTCCGCTCGAGGCGGGGCGGAGCGGCTTGTGGCTGGCGATCGCCTTCGGCATCACGCTCGCGGCGATGAACCTCTGCTTCTACGAGGCGCTCGACCGGATCCCGCTGGGGATCGCGGTCACCTTCGAGTTCGCGGGCCCGCTGCTGGTTGGGCTGGTCGGCTCGCGGCGCCCGCTCGATCTCGTCTGGGTGGCCTCCGCGGCAGCGGGGGTGTTGCTGCTCACGCGGCCCTCGGGGTCCGCGAGCGCGGCGGGAATCGCCTTTGCGCTCCTGGCGGGTGCCTTCTGGGCAACCTACATCCTGCTCAGCGCTCGCATCGGCCGCGCCTTCACCGGCGGAAGGGGACTAGCCGTGGCGATGGCGATCGGCGCTGTCGTGATGGTGGTGCCGGGAGCGGCCGCGGCCGGGGGAGACCTGGTCGATCCCGGGGCCGCCGCAGTGGGCGCGGCCGCCGGCCTGCTCAGCTCCGTGATCCCCTACTCGCTCGAGCTCGAGGCCCTGCGGCGGATCGCGGTCGGGACCTTCGGCGTGCTGATGAGCCTCGAGCCGGCGGTCGCCGCGATCATCGGGCTGATCGCTCTCGGCCAGGGGCTCGCGGCGCCGGACGTGATCGGGATCGGGCTGGTCGTGGTGGCCAGCGCGGGAGTGCTGGGCGCGCCCGCGGCGGAGGCGGAGGCGCCGACCGAGGCGTAGGAGGGTCTGAAGCTAGGCGACGCGGCGCAGCCGCCGCAGGCGACGGCCGAAGCGCAGGCGGGAGAGGCTGGAGACGGCCGCCATTTCGACGGTGGGCGAGATGCCCGGAGGTTCGACGTTCAGCAACGACGGCATGTGGCGCTCGATCTGGGCCTGCAGGCAGACGCGGCACGAGCACTCTGGAACGGAGATGCCTGTGTGAGAACAGACCGTCATTCCGATTCCTTAAGCCGAAGCAGGGTCACGGTAACCCCATCGGCGGTCGGAAAGTCCGCAAATAGCCCGAAACTGCGTAGTCGAGGTCCGATCAACTGAGCCCCCTAGTCGTCCCCTGGAAAGATCCGCGGAATGGAAGCAAAGGGCCCGGATGTGCGCACCGGTTCGATCGCTGAGGCGGTCGCGAAGTCACAGGTGCATGCGCCGACGCGCGGCAACCGGCGGCTGGAGCGCTTTCTCGAGGCAGTCAACGCCGACGAGCGGGTACGGGCGTGGTGGTACATGGCCCAGATCACCTCCGAGCGGCTGGGGATGTCGGACCACTCCTGGGTGCACGTGCAGGTCGTGCTCAACATCTCGCTGCGACTGCTGCGGCTGCTCGTCAAGGGCGGGATCGAGCCGGCGATGGTGGCCGACCACGGCATGCGCGACCGCGACGCCGAGGTGGTGGTCGCCGGCGGGGCTCTGTTGCACGACGTCGGGATGTCGATCCATCGCGCCGACCACGAGGCCTACAGCCTCTTCATGGTCGAGGAGCGGCTGCAGAGCCTGCTCGCCGAGTGCTACGAGGAGCCGGAGCGGACGGTGGTGAGCGCCGAGATCCTGCACGCGATCATCGGCCACCGCCGCCGCGGCGAGCCCTACACGGTCGAGGCGGGGGTGGTGCGCGTCGCCGACGCACTCGACATGGCCGAGGGGCGGTCACGCATCCCGGTGGAGGGTGGCCGATACGGCATCCATGCCCTCTCGGCGGCGGCGATCGACGAGGTGCGGATCGAGGCCGGAGACGAGCGCCCGGTGAAGGTGGAGATCGAGATGAACAACTCCGCCGGCATCTTCCAGGTCGACGACCTGCTCGCCACGAAGCTGCGCGGCACCCCGCTGGAGGGCCACGTCGAGGTCATCGCCCAGGTCAAGGGCGAGACCGAGAAGCGCCTGCTCCCGAGCTTCCGCCTGTAGGTCCACGGTCCGGTCGGTCCACCGGGGGGCGAACTCCGCATCGTGAGTGCTTTCCCGGCTATGAGCCCGGAAACCGCCCGAGATTCGGAGCGCGTCTGGAGCCTGGCGGACCGCCAACATGGGGTCGTGACGCGGCGTCAGCTACTCGATGCGGGATTCAGCCCCGATGAAATCGACGGCCGCGTGGCTCGCGGTCGCCTGCACCGGCTTTGGCGGGGGATCTATGCCGTTGGACGGCCTCGGCTCACCCGTCTCGGCTGGTGGTCAGCCGCGGTTCTCGCCTGCGGCGACGGGACCGTCCTGAGTCATGACAGCGCCGCTGCGCTCTGGCGGATTCGAGAGGCGACACCCGGCCACGACGGGGAGCGAGATCGACCCCGGACGATTCACGTGTCGGTCTCTGCGACGAGGAGCCCACGGCGCACCGGCATCCGGGTCCATCGCCGTCGCCTGCTGTCCGATTCGGAATGGACTCGGCGGAGTGGGATTCCCGTTACGACGCCGGCCCGGACGCTGATCGATCTGGCTGCTCTTCATTGCTCGAATCATTTGGAGGCTTGCGTGAACGAGGCCGACAAGCTGGGTCTGATCGATCCAGAGGCGCTCCGCTCGGAAGTCGAGCGGCGTGGCGGCACTGATGGCGCGCCGGTGCTGCGGCGCGTTCTCGACCGCCGCACCTTTCGCCTTACGGATTCCGAGCTCGAACGACGTTTTCTGCGGCTCGTTCGTGGGACGCGGCTGCCAGCCCCGCGGACGCAGCAGCGTCTCAACGGGCTTCGAGTCGACTTCTACTGGCCTGGTCTCAAGTTGATCGTCGAGACCGACGGGCTCAGGTACCACCGAACCGCTGCTCAGCAGTCAAAGGATCGGGTGCGCGACCAGCAGCTCATCGCAGCCGGCTTCACCGTTATCCGGTTCACCCACGCTCAGGTCGCCTTCGAAGCGGAAGCCGTAGCGCAGACGCTCCGCGCCATCGCAAACCGAATCGCGAGCACTTCGCCGCCGATAGGCCCGAAAACCGCGCGAGATCCGGACTAGACCCCGGCGCCCTGGCCGCCGCGGCCCTCGCCCGCCGCGAAGCGGGCTGCGCCTTTCACGCCTACGCCGGAGACCGCGCTGCCGATCTCGGCCTCGCGGGCGAGGCCCTCGTCGAGGGTCATGCCGAATCCCTCGAG
>DATFPJ010000097.1:0-2919 GCA_035264865.1 Solirubrobacterales bacterium | reverse complement strand
ACGGGATCGAGGACGTCTGCGAGCTGGTGCTCTCCGTCGCGCGGAGAGGGGGGGGGATCACGATCCACGGCGACTACGACGTCGACGGCGTCTGCTCGACGGCGATCCTCGTCTCGACCCTGCGCTCCCTCGGTGCCACCTGCGACTGGCTGATTCCCGACCGGCTCTCGGATGGATACGGCCTGACCATGGCGACGGTCGGCCAGCTGCGGCGGCGGGGCACCGACCTGGTGATCACCGCGGACTGCGGGATCGGCTCGATCGAGGAGGTCGCCGCCGCCCAAGCCGCCGGGATCAAGGTCGTCGTCAGCGACCACCATCTCCCCGGTGAGCGGCTGCCCGACTGCGCCATCGTCCACCCGATCGTCTCCGAGTACCCCTTCGAGGGCCTCTGTGCCGCCGGCGTCGCGCACAAGCTCGCGACCGCCCTCAGCGACGCGGCCGGGAGGGGCGCCGTGGAGACGGTCGGGGGGCAGCGGCACCCGTGTGACGGCGACCTCGACCTCGTGGCACTCGCCACCGTCGCTGACATGGTTCCGCTGGTCGGCGAGAACCGGCGCCTCGTCAGGGAGGGACTGAGGTTGATGGGGGCGGGTCCCCGGGTGGGGCTGCGTGCCCTGATGGCGGCCTCCGCGGTCGACCCCGAGGCAGTGGACGCCGGTGCCCTCGGCTTCCGTCTCGCCCCGCGGATCAATGCCGCAGGCCGCCTCTACCGAGCCGACGCCGGAGTCGAGCTCATGCTCACCGAGGATCCGGACCGGGCCGCCGCGATCGCCGCGGAGCTCGATCGCGCCAACGCCGAGCGACGCTGGGCCGAGCGGAAGGTCGTGGAGGGGGCGGAGCGCGCCCGCTCGGCCCTCTCGCCGGAACAGCGCGATGCTCCAGCCCTGGTCCTCTCCGGAGAGGGATGGCATCCCGGTGTGGTCGGGATCGCCGCCTCCCGCATGGTCGAGCGCTACTTCCGTCCCACGATCCTGCTGTCCGCCGACGGAACCCGGGTCAAAGGCTCGGCGCGGAGCATTCCGGGCTTCGACGTCGTGGAGGCCCTCGGCGCCTGCGCCGAGCACCTCCTGCGCTACGGCGGGCACCGCGCGGCGGCCGGTCTCGAGCTCCCGTCGGATCGGCTGGAGCGCTTCCGCGAGGCATTCCTGGCGCGCGCCGCGGCCGAGATCGACCCGGCCGACCTCGTCCGGATGGAGCGGCTCGATGCCCTGGTGGGGGTGGGCCGCGAGGGCATCGGGATGGACCTGGCCCGCCAGCTCGAGAGCCTGGGTCCCTTCGGGATGGGCAACCCCGGTCCGCGGCTGCTCGTCCCGTCCGGCCGCCTACGGGAGGTGCGGCCGCTGGGCGAAGAGGGCAAGCACTCCCGGTTCCAGCTGGAGAGCGGAGCGGGCCGCGCCCTGGGGGTGGCCTTCGGTATGAACGGCGAGATCACCAGGCGGGAGGACCAGCCCCTGGATCTCTCGATAGAGCTCGAGGTCGATCGCTGGAATGGTGCCGAACAGCCCCGGGTGGTCGTACGGGAGCTCTACCCGCTCGCGGGCGAGCAGGCCGAGGAGGTCCCCGCACGGAGCTGCGGTGAGGGCTGTCCCGCGCCGGACCCGGAGTGGTGGGACCGCCTGGACGCCGAGCTCGAGCGGATTCGTGAGGAGCGTCCCGGCCGCCTGCTCGGGGTCAGGGCCGCGGACGGAGCGCGTCGCGAGCTGATCGACCGGCGCGGGGGCGCCGCCGTGGCTTCGCTGGCGGAGCTGATCTCGAGCGGTGACCCCGTGCTCGCTGTCTGCGCCGACGCCGCCCGCCGCTTCCGCCTAGCCTCCTCGGCCGCCAACCCGAGGCGCTTCGGCGCCGCCCTCCCGAGGGTCGCCTGCTGCCGCTGCGGCGAGCACTCCCTCGACGCTGCGCTCGGCGCAGCGCCCGCCGCCGGCCTGGTTCTCGCGGATTGGACCGCCCTGGCGCTGCGGCCACCCGCCGTGCAGGACTTCAGGCACATCGTCGTGGTCGATCCCTCGCCGAGCGGGGCGCTCGAGAGCCTGGTCATGAGCGGGGACGGATACGTGCACCTCGCCTGGGGTCCCGCCGAACTCGACCTCACCGAGCGTCTGCTTGGCAGGGAGTGGGAGCTCCGTGGCCCGATCGCCGAGATCTGGCGCAATCTCGACGCGGCCGGGGGGGAGGCGGCCGAAGCGTCACTCAGGGAGCTGCTGGCAGGCACCTCCGAGTACCCCCGCACGCCTGAGGTCGCCGCGCGGTGCGTAGGGGTCCTCGAGGAACTCGGCCTCTGCGAATGGACGGCCGTTGCCGGCGGTCGCTCCCTGCGGGTCTTATCCTCGGAGAAGACGGATCTGGCGCGGTCACGGGCATACGCCGCGTGCCTGGCCAGGCACCAGGAGGCGATCCGATTCCTGCGAAGCCGAGCACAACCGACGTAGAGGGCGACGGCAAGACCGCCGTCGAGCAGCCCCCGGCGCAGACCCGCGGCCACACGCGCGTCGGCGAGCCGCCGGGGAAGAGCCCCGCGCCCCGTGCGGACTCGATCACCCGCGAGCTGAGCACGGACCAGCGCGCGCTGCTCGGCGACCTCTTCGCCGTCATCGAGGAGCACAAGTCCGACGCCGCGGAGCCGATCGACCGGCAGGAGCTCGAGCGCGCCTTCGCCTTCGCCTGCGAGAGCCACGCCGGCCAGGAGCGCAAGTCGGGTGAGGACTTCATCACCCATCCGCTCGGCGTCGCGCGGATCTGCGCGGGCCTGCGTCTCGACACCGCCACGCTTTGCGCAGCGCTTCTCCACGACACGGTCGAGGACACCAGCGCCAGCCTCGATCAGGTCCGAGAGGCCTTCGGCGACGAGATCGCGCAGCTCGTCGACGGGGTCACCAAGCTCACCGGGATCACCTTCAAGAGCCGCGACGAGCGGCAGGC
>DATFPJ010000096.1:0-4183 GCA_035264865.1 Solirubrobacterales bacterium | reverse complement strand
CGAGCTGTATCTCGACCGCGGACCCGAGTTCGGCGGCCCCGAGGAGCGTCCGGGCGACGATACCGACCGCTATCTCGAGTACTGGAACCACGTCTTCATGACTTACGAGCTCCACGAGGACGGCTCGCTCACCCCGCTGCCGAAGAACAACATCGACACCGTCCTTGGTCTCGAGCGAATGGCCGCGATCCTCCAGGATGTCGAGTCCGTTTTCGAGACCGATGCGTACCGCCCCCTCATCGATCTCGCGGAGGAGCTCTCGGGTACACGCTACGGCGAGGATGCGGCGGCCACTCGGGCGATGCGCATCGTCGCCGACCACGCGAAGGGCGCGAGCTTCCTCATCGCCGACGGCGTCGTCCCCTCCAACGAGGAGCGCGGCTACGTGCTGCGGCGCATCCTCCGCCGCGCGATCCATCGCGGCCGCTCGCTGGGGCTGGATTCACCGTTCATGGAGCGCTTCGCCGACGGCGCCCTCGACATCCTGGGGCCCACCTATCCGGAACTGGCGGCCGAGCGCGAGACCGTGCGGCGCTGGGTCAACGACGAGGAGGAGAGCTTCGGCCGCACCCTGGACCGCGGCATGCAAATGGTGCGGGACCTGATCCGCCACGCCCACGAGGACCGGACCTCCTGGGTCGAGGCGGATGACGCCTTCCGGCTGCACGACACCTACGGCTTTCCCTACGACCTGACGAAGGAGCTGCTCGCCGAGGAGGGACTCTCCGTCGACGACGAGGGCTTCGAGGAGCTGATGGAGGAGCAGCGCGCCCGCGCCCGGATGGGGACGGCCACCGCGCATGGCTCCGAGGACCATCACGGCGCGGTGCTCAGCTTCGCCTCGGCGGCGCCGCCCTCCCGGTTCGTGGGCTACGAGAAGCTCCGCGCCGAGACCAGTCTGCTCGCGGTGAGCGCCGACAACGGCCGGGCGCTGGTGAAGCTCGAGGAGAGCCCCTTCTACGCCGAGGGTGGGGGCCAGGTCGCCGATACCGGCGAGGTCCGCTGGGACGGTGGCGGTGCCCGCGTCGCCGACGTCTACCGGATCGGGGACGATCAGGCTGTTGAGCTCGAGGCGGCGAGCGACGGCCTCGAACCCGGCGCGAGGGTCGAGGCCGAGGTCGACCACGTCGCCCGCTTCGCGACGATGAGGAACCACACGGCGACCCACCTGCTGCATGCGGCGCTCAGACAACGGCTGGGTGCGCACGTCCGCCAGGCGGGGTCGGCCGTGAGGCCGGACAAGCTCCGCTTCGACTTCACCCACGGCGCCCCGCTCTCGCGCGAGGAGCTGGCCGACATCGACGACCTGGTGAACGACTGGATCAAGGAGAGCCATCCGGTGCGGGCGCTGGAGATGTCGCGGATGGAGGCCGAGAAGCTCGGCGCGATGGCCCTGTTCGGCGAGAAGTACGGGGACTGGGTGAGGGTGATCGAGGTCGAGGACGTCTCCCGCGAGCTCTGCGGCGGGACGCACGTGGCAAACACGGCCGCGATCGGGATTTTCGCGATCGCACACGAGGGCTCGAGCGCCGCGAACGTGCGCCGGATCGAGGCCCTCACCGGGCCCGCGGCGATCGACTGGTTCCGCTCGCGGTCGCAGTCGCTGAGCGAGATCGGGCGGATCGTCGGCGCCGAGCAGGATCCGGTGACCGGCGCCCGGCGGCTGGCCGAGCGCGTGGCCAAGCTCGAGGAGCAGACCGCTAAGGCCGGCTCCGCCGAGATCTCGAAGAAGGCGGAGGAGATCGCGGCGTCCGGTCAGAAGATCGCGGGCATCACCGTGTTCGTCGGCCGCGGCGAGGATGCCGACCAGCGCTCACTGCTCGATCTGGCCGACCGCATCAAGTCACGGGCGGGTGACGCCGCCGTGGTGCTCGGTGGGGCGGACGACGGCAAGGTCGCGCTCGTTGCGAGCTTCAGCAACGCCGTGGTCGAGCGAGGGCTCTCGGCGGCCGACGTCGTGCGCGAGGCCGCGCAGATCATCGGGGGCGGGGGAGGCGGTCGTGACAACGTCGCCCAGGCGGGCGGCAGGGACGCGTCGAAGCTCGACGAGGCGCTGGCGGCGGCGCGCGAGGCGATCGAGTCCAAACTCGGCGGTTAGGCTCGCCGCGATGACCAGGGGCGCACTGCGGCGAGGCCGCTTGCCGGCGATCGTGGCCGCAGCCGCCTGCGTCGCCGCACTCGTCGCCGGATGCGGCGGCGACGATCGCACGGTCGGTGGCTCGGCGACCGTGGAGATGTCGACGCCTCCGGACTACCTCGACCCCCAGCTCGGCTACACGACCGAGGCGGCCGAGGCGGACTGGATCGCGTACACGCCACTGCTCACCTACCGGCATAAGGAGGCCCCCGGCGGCACCGAGCTGATCCCGGGCCTCGCGGCGCGCCTGCCGCACATCTCGCCGAACGGCAAGCGCTACGTCTTCACCCTGCGGAGGGGCCTCGTCTATTCAAACGGAACGCCGGTGACGGCGAGCGACTTCGAGTACACGATCGAGCGGGCGATCCGGCTGGGCTGGGGCGGAAAGCGGTTCATCACCCAGCACGTGGCCGGCGCTCGCGAGTTCGACCGAGGCGAGGCGACCGACATCGCCGGCATCCAGGCGGACGATGCGAGCGGCCGGATCGAGATCCTGCTCCGGCATCCCTACGGCCCCTTCGCCAACGTGCTCGCACTGCCTGCGACGGGCCTGGTACCGAGCGGGACGCCGATGAAGGACCTGAGCTTGCACCCGCCGCCCGGAGTGGGTGCCTACCGGATCACCGAAGTCGTTCCCAACCGGGCCTGGACGATGGTGAATAACCCGGGCTTCGAGCGGCTCGACATCCCGGACGTGCCGATCGGCAGCCTCGATCGGATCAAGGTCCGTATCAACCCGAACCGCGCCGCCGCGGCCGACGAGGTGATCGGTGGCGGTGCGGACGCCTACGACCCGGGCACGCCGCTGCCGGCCGTGGCTCTGAACAAGGCCCGCGCCGTCGCGGAGGACCGCTTCGAGCCGGTCCCGATCCCCTCGACCTTCTACTTCTTCCTCAACAGCACGACGACGCCGTTCAATAGCGAGCTGGCGCGGCGGGCGGTGATCACGGCGCTCGATCGGCCGGCACTGGCCCGCCTCTCCAACCAGACCGTCGAGCCGGAGTGCTTCCTGTTGCCCGACGGCATCCCCGGCCACCCGTCGAGCTCCTGCCCCTACGGCACCGCGGGCGACGACGGTGACCTGCAAGAGGCCAGGGACCTGGTCGAGATGTCCCGCACCGCCGGCACGCCGGTGCGCGTCTGGGGCGAGAACAGCCCGCCGCAGCGCGCCTTCGTCCGGCGCTACGTGAAGCTTCTCCGCCAGCTCGGCTACCGGGCCGACGCGCGCCTGGTGCAGCCCTCCGGCTACTTCGCCAAGGTCGGTGCGCCCGAGACGAGCCCGCAGACGGGGTTCGCGAGCTGGTTCAACGACTTCCCTAACCCGGCCGACTTCTACGAGGTCCTGGACGCGCGCTCGATCTCGGCGCACGGCGCCAACCTCGGCCGCGTGGACGACATCTTCATCCAGCAGCAGCTGGCTGGGCTCAACCTGGTGCCGGCGACCCAGCTTTCGCGGGCCGCCGGGAGGTGGCGCGAGCTCGATGAGTACACGGCGAAGAAGTCCTATCTCGCAGTCTTCGGAACCCAGCAGGTGCCGAAGCTGATGAGCGAGCGAGTGAACTTCGGCTCGGCGGTGATCCACCCGCTGTTCCTGAGCGACTGGAGTACCTGGTCACTTCGCCAGTAGGCGGTGAGACATCTTCTTGATTTGTGCCGAATGCCGCTTGGTGCTTGACTACTCGTTAACACCCATATATGACTCAGGGCAGGGGATCGGATAGTCGGTCATCGACACAAACAGGAGGGAACAAAGGGTGAGCAAGCTTAGGAAGGGCGCCGCGGTTGTGCTTGTCGTCTCGCTGGCGGCGATCGGACTGGCCGCTTGTGGCGATTCGGGCGGAGGCGGAGGCGGCGGCACGGAGGGTGGCTCGCTCAACGGGACGCTCACCTCCTTCCCGGACTACCTCGACCCACAGCTCTCCTACACGTTGGAAGGCTGGGAGGGGCTCTGGAACGTCTACGTGCCCCTGCTCACCTACCAGCACGGGAACGGCGACGAGACCACCAAGGTGGTCCCTGGCCTTGCCGAGTCCCTGCCGGACATCT
>DATFPJ010000095.1:0-17101 GCA_035264865.1 Solirubrobacterales bacterium | reverse complement strand
GCTGCGGGAGTTCACGATCGCCGGGGACCTGCTCGGCACCCTGGCGGCGGTGCAGGCGGTCGGATCGGAGACGCGCTGGGTCCCGTTCGGCGGGTCCGTGAAGACCGCACCGATGCTGGTCGGCGAGATGGCGATCGGCGGGAGCTAGTCGCGGGCGGTCGTGAGACCGGGTTTTCGCTTCAGCAGCCACTGTTAGGCTCGCGCGCGAACTCAAACCGTAGGAGGGAAGACGTGACCAAAGCTGAGTTCCTCGACGTGCTCGCACGCGACTCAAGAATCGGGAACAAGAAGGAGGCGGGCCAGGCCGTCGACGCGGTCCTCGACGCGATCACCGACATCCTCCAGGGCGGAGGCGACGTCAACTTCACGGGCTTCGGCAAGTTCGCCGTCGCAGAGCGCGGTCCGCGACAG
Organism: Solirubrobacterales bacterium; assembly: GCA_035264865.1. Taxonomy (GTDB): domain Bacteria; phylum Actinomycetota; class Thermoleophilia; order Solirubrobacterales; family 70-9; genus DASUPK01. The sequence continues at coordinate 16,690 of DATFPJ010000095.1, read as the reverse complement.
GGCGTCAATCCCAGGACCGGCGAGCGAATCTTCATCCCGGGAGGCAAGGTGCCGAGATTCTCGGCCGGCTCCGGGCTGAAGAAGAAGGTCAAGGGCGGATAGCGGCTCCGTTCGCCGACCGGCTCGCGGCGCTCGTCGACAAGCGCCGCAGCCAGGTGTGTCTGGGTCTCGACCCGGACCCGTCAGCGCTCTCCCCGGAGGCCGCGCCGGGCGCCCTCACTGACGTTGCCGACCGCGCCGCCGCCGCGGTGGTCGAGCACTGCTCGGACCTCATCGACGCCGCCGGGCCGGCGTGCGTGGCGGTCAAGCCGCAGCTCGCCTGCTTCGAGCGCCTGGGGGCGCCGGGTTGGCGGGCGCTGGCCGAGGTCTGCGCCGCCGCGCGCCGGGCCGGGCTGCTTGTCGTGGCCGACGGCAAGCGCGGCGACGTGCCCGTCACAGCTCGGGCCTACGGCGAGGCGCTTGTCGGCAAGACCGAGACGCCCTGGGGATCGGTCGAGGGCCTGGGCGCCGACGCCTTCACAGCAAATCCGCTCCTCGGCGAGGACGCCATCGAGGTGCTGGTCGAGGCGGCGAGGGCCACGGGCGCAGGCGTCTTCCTGCTCGTGCGGACCTCCAACCCGGGCGCGGCGCGGCTGCAGGACGCGATTCTGGGCGATCGCCCCCTCCACGAGGAGCTCGCGGCCCTGGTGGCGGAGAGCGCTCCCGCGCTCGCCGGGGAGTCAGGCCTCTCGGGCGTCGGGGCGGTCGTCGGCGCAACGGCCCCGCAGCACCTGGGCCGGCTGCGCGAGCTGATGCCTGACTCGATCTTCCTGATTCCCGGCATCGGAGCGCAGGGCGGGCGGCCCGCGGACCTCGGACCGGCGCTCGCGCCGGGCAGACCGGCCTCGGTCCTGGTCGCGGCTGCCCGCAGCATCGCCGGAGCGGACGACCCCGCCGCCGCGGCGGAGGAGCTCCGCACGGCGGTCTGGGAGCTGAGCCGCGGTTAGGACCCCCCCGGGTACTATCGCGCTCCGCGGATGCCGGATTACAAGCCGAATCAATTCATCCGCGCTCTCGCCGTGTTGGCCCTCGTGGCGGCCTTCATCGCGGTCGTCGCGGTCGTCATCACCTCCGAAGGGAGCTCCGACGGCGGCGACGGCAACGGGGCGCGCGCCAAGACCGAGCGCCCGAACAAGCGGGGCCGCGAGGCGCTGGACCGAGGGGTCTGGATCGTCCGCTCCGGCGACACCCTCGGCAAGATCTCAGAGGAGACCGGCATGGACGTCGACACCCTGATCGAGCTCAACCCCGACCTCGACCCACAGGCCCTGCTCGAGGGCCAGCGAATCGACCTGCGCTGAGCGTGTTCCGGCTCGGAACCAGGGGGAAGGCTCGCGCGTGCCTTGCGCTCGTCATCGCCGCGCTGCTGGCCGCGGCACCGGCGTCGGCCTCCGCCGCACCGCCGCCGCTCGATGCGAGGGCGTGGATCTTGGTGGACCCGCGCGACGACGCAGTCCTGGCGAGCAAGGCGGCCAACAAGCACCTCCCGATTGCGAGCACCACCAAGCTGATGACCGCCTACCTGGCCCTGAAGCGCCTGCGGCCGAATCAGCTGGTCGCGGCGCCGAACTACCACCCGAGCGCCTCAGCCGAGATCGAGCTCGGCCTGCGGCCCGGCGAGCGCATGCGCGTCCGCGACCTCCTCTACGGCCTGCTCCTGCCGAGCGCGAGCGACGCCGCTCAGACGCTCGCGGTCGGCGTCTCGGGCTCGGTCCCCGCCTTCGTCGGCGCGATGAACCAGGCGGCGCAGCGACTCGGGCTTGCCGACACCCACTACTCGAACCCGATCGGGCTCGATGCCCCCGGGAACTACTCGAGCGCCCACGATCTGGTCACCCTCGCCTCGATCCTGCTTCGGAACAGGCTCTTCGCGCGGATCGTCGATACCCCCGCCGCCACCCTGCACAGCGGTGACCACGCCCGGACGGTGGGGGCCCGCAACACGCTGCTCGGCCGGGTGCCGTGGGTGAACGGCGTGAAGACCGGCCACACTCTGGGAGCCGGCTACGTCCTGGTCGGGTCGGGGACTCAGGACTCGACCACCCTGATCTCCGCAGTGCTCGGCACCCCGAGCGAGTCAGCGCGCGACGACGACACCCTCGAGCTCCTCCAGTACGGATTCTCGCTCTACCACCCGGTCCAGCCGGTCCGGCCGGGAGAACAGCTCGCCGAGCCGAGGCTCGACTGGCGCCACGACCATCTGTCGCTGGTCGCCGGCCGCGCCATCTCCGTCAACGTCCGTCAGGGCCAGACCGTCTCGACGCGGGTGAACGCGCCGGACGAGGTGACCGGGGCGGTCGAGCGTGGCGAGCGCCTCGGGAGCGTCACCGTCACCGTCGACGGCAAGGTGGCGGTGCGGAGCCCGCTCGTCGCGGCCTCTGCGGTCGATCCGGCCACGACCCTGGACAGGGTGGTGTGGACGGCCCAGAATCCGTTTGTCCTGATTGGACTTGGAGCGATCGTGATACTTGTAGGTCTGCTGCTTACGGCCCGGGGGCGACGGTCGAGAGAGCCGGAGATGGCCCCGCCGCCAGTGCCGGAGACACGGCGGCAGGAACCCCGACAGCGGACTCCAGAAGAGAGGCGCAGGATGCACGAGGAACGGATGCGGCGGAGGCGCGAGAGGATCGAGCGAGAGGGAGGGCCCGGATGATCCTCACGGTCACACTGAACGCGGCGATCGACCGCACGGTTGCGGTCCCCAGCTTCCGGCAGGGCCACCGCCACCGCGCCGTCGAGGCCAGCACGGTCGCGGGAGGCAAGGGAGTAAACGTGGCCAGGGCCCTGAAGCTGCTGGACCGGCCGGTGATCGCAACCGGGCTGGCAGGCGGTCCGACCGGCGCTCGGCTGATGGAGCGGCTCGCGGAGGAATCGATCCTGACCGACTTCACCTGGATCGCCGGGGAGTCCCGGACGAATCTCGCGGTGATCGACCCCACCTCCGGCGAGCAGACCGAGATCAACGAGCGCGGCCCCGACGTGAGCGCCGAGGAGCTCGATCGGTTCCTCGAGAAGCTGCTCTACCTGGCTCGCGGCGCCCGGCTTTGCGCGATCGCCGGCAGCCTGCCTCCCTCGGTCCCGGCTTCCTTCTCGGCCCGGATGGTCGAGGAGCTCAAGGCGCTGGGCGTCGAGACGGTCGTGGACACCGAGGGCGAGCCGCTCATCGCCTCGATCCGGGCCGAGCCCGCCGCAGTGACCCCGAACGTCAGAGAGGCGGAGGGAGCGGTCGGCCATGAGTTCAACGATCGCGAGGACCTGCTCAACGGCCTGGCGAGCCTGGTCGAGCTGGGCGCGACTGACGCCGTGATCACCCGGCCTGAGGGCTGCATCGCCTCGATCAAGGGCACCGACGACCAACGCCACCTCTACGAGGTCACGGCACCGCCCGTCGAACCGGTCGCCACAGTCGGTTCGGGAGACGCCTTCCTCGCCGGCTTCGCCGCGGCACGCTACGACGGGGGCTCGCCGGAGGAGAGTCTGCGATTCGCCGTCGCCTGCGGCGCGGAGTCCACGCAGCATTTCGGCGCCGGCAGCATCGATCCCGCGGAGGTCGAGCGCCTGCTGGGCGGCGTGGAATCGCGCGAGCTCGAGGCGCGAGCCGCGGTCTAGGTCCGGGCGCGCCGGGTAGACACCCGGCATGGACATCGCATCAACCCTCGCTCGAGGACTGGCGATCAACCGGATCGCCTTCGGGCTCGGCTACATCGCCGCGCCCGAGCGGACCGGCAAGGGCTGGGTCGGGAAGGCGGCCGAGAAGGGCGGGGCGACGGTGCTGACCCGGGCGCTCGGCGCGCGTGACCTCGTGCTCGGGGCCGGCGCGCTCTGGGCGATGCAGCGGCGGGCAGAGTCGGCGCGTCCCTGGTTCGCCGCGCACGCCGTCGCGGACGCCACCGACCTCGCCGCGACGGTCGCGGCCAGGGATTCGCTGCCGCGGAGCGGGTTCCGGTTCGCGCTGGCGCTGGCCGGTATCTCCACGGCGATCGCGGTGCTTGGGGCAACTTCCGCGGACTGATCGGGCGCCCCGCGGGGACGCGGTTTACCGCTGTTATCCTTGGCGGGGCGTTGGTGAGAGACCTCCGAATCGCCGCTAGCACCGCATTTTCGGCCCCGCGACGCGGGGTTTTTTCGTCCGCGAACGAACGTAGGGTGGGCAAATGGAAGTAGAGATCGGCCGCGGCAAGAAGGGCCGCAGGGCATACGGCTTCGATGACATCGCGATCGTCCCCTCGAGGCGGACGCGCGATCCCGACGACATCGACATCACTTGGACCCTCGGTCCCTATCGCTTCGAGCTGCCGCTGCTCGCCTCCGCGATGGACGGCGTGGTCAGCCCCAAGACGGCCGGCCTGATCGGCAAGCTCGGCGGCCTCGGGGTTCTCAACCTCGAGGGGATCTGGTCCCGCTACGAGAACGCCGACGAGAAGCTCGACGAGATCGCCGCCGCCCCGAAGCAGACCGCCACGCGAATCATGCAGGAGATCTACGCGGAGCCGGTCAAGCCGGAGCTGCTCGCGAAGCGGATCGAGGAGATCAAGGCCGCGGGCGCCGTCGCCTGCGGCTCGCTCACTCCTCAGAAGGTGGCGAAGTACTACGACGTCGCGCTCGAGGCCGGCCTCGACATCCTCGTGATCCAGGGGACGGTGATCTCAGCGGAGCACGTCTCGACGCAGACCGAGCCGCTCAACCTGAAGGAGTTCATCGCCGCTCTCGACATCCCCTGTGTCGTGGGCGGCTGCGCCTCCTACAACACCGGGCTCCACCTGATGCGGACCGGCGCCGTCGGCGTCCTGGTCGGCGTCGGGCCCGGCGCCGCCTGCACGACGCGCGGGGTCCTCGGGATCGGCGTTCCGCAGGCCACCGCCATCGCTGACGTCGCCGCGGCGCGCGGGCAGCACATGATGGAGACCGGCAACTACTGCAACGTGATCGCCGACGGCGGCATGCGCACCGGCGGCGACGTCTCCAAGGCGATCGCCGTCGGCGCCGACGCGGTCATGGTCGGATCCCCGCTGGCCCGGGCCAAGGAGGCCCCCGGCCGCGGCTACCACTGGGGGATGGCGACCTTCCATCCCTCGCTCCCGCGGGGCGCGCGCGTTGCCACCCACCAGGACGGCACGCTCGAGGAGATCCTCCTCGGTCCCGCGCAGGAGAACGACGGCACCTTCAACCTGATGGGCGCGCTTCGCACCTCGATGGCGACCACCGGCTACGCCGACATCGCCGAGTTCCACCGCGCCGAGGTGATGGTCGCTCCCGCGCTGATGTCGGAGGGCAAGCAGCTCCAGCGCGAGCAGTCGGTCGGGATGGGGTCGAACGGGCGCGCGACGGTCGCCGTTGGAGTCGCCGTCAGCGATGACTGAGGCGGCCGCCGCCGCTTCGGATCAGACACCCGCTCGGGTTCACGTCCCCGAGCGCAGCGTTCCCGGCTCAGACCCGGAGCTTCGCGAGGTCGATCGGACCGCGCCTGCCCAGGCCACCGAAGAGGTCCTCGTCCTCGACTTCGGCGGCCAGTACTCGCAGCTGATCGCGCGGCGAATCCGCGAGTGCGGCGTGTTCAGCGAGCTGCTCCCGCACGACACTCCGATCGAGCGGATCCGGGAGCGGGGGCCGCGCGGCCTGGTGCTCTCGGGCGGCCCGGCCTCCGTCTACGCCGACGGCGCTCCGGCGCTCCGCAGGGAGCTGCTCGAGTTGGGCGTGCCGGTGCTCGGGATCTGTTACGGGATGCAGCTGATGGTCCACGAGCTCGGCGGCCGCGTCGAGCAGGCGCCCGCCGGCGAGTTCGGCCGCAGCGAGCTGACCCTGCGGGATGGCGGCGGCAGGCTCCTCGGCGGTCTGCCCGCCGAGCAGCAGTGCTGGATGAGCCATCGCGACACGGTTTATGAGGCGCCGCCGGGCTTCACCGCCCTGGCCTCGAGCACCGAGTCGCCGGTCGCCGCTTTCGAGAACACCGAGCGCGGCCTCTACGGGATCCAGTTCCACCCCGAGGTGGTCCACACGCCCTACGGCACCGAGATCCTGACGCGCTTCCTGCGCGACGTCGCCGGCGCTCGCGAGCGGTGGTCGCCGGCATCCGTGATCGAGGAGCAGGTCTCGGCGATCCGCGCGCAGGTCGGCGAGGCGCGGGCGATCTGCGGTCTCTCCGGCGGGGTGGACTCGGCGACGGCTGCGTTGCTTGTCCACCGCGCGATCGGCGACCGCCTCACCTGCGTCTTCGTCGACCACGGGATGATGCGCAAGGACGAGGCCGAGCAGGTGGTGAGCGCCTTCCGCGAGCAGCACGGCATCCAGCTCGTGCACGTCGAGGCGGCCGATCGGTTTCTCGACCGGCTCGCTGGTGTCGAGGATCCGGAGACGAAGCGCAAGATCATCGGCGAGGAGTTCATCCGGGTCTTCGAGGAGGAGGCCGGCAAGGTGGAGGACGCGCGCTTCCTCGTCCAGGGGACGCTCTACTCCGACGTAATCGAGTCGGGCGGGGACGGCCGTGCGGCGGCGACGATCAAGTCGCACCACAACGTCGGGGGCCTGCCGGAGGAGATGGAGATGGAGCTGGTCGAGCCGCTGCGGATGCTGTTCAAGGACGAGGTCCGCGCCGTCGCGGCCGAGCTCGGACTCCCTGCGCGCTTCGTCTGGCGTCAGCCGTTCCCAGGGCCCGGCCTGGCGATCCGCGTGGTCGGCGGCGAGGTGACCCGCGAGCGCCTCGACATCGTCCGCGAGGCCGACGCGATCCTCCAGGAGGAGATTCGTGCGGCCGGGTTGTACCGCGAGCTCTGGCAGTCGTTCTGTGTGCTGCCGGTGGTCCGCTCGGTGGGGGTGATGGGCGATGAGCGCTCCTACGCCCACCCGATCGTGATCCGCGCGGTCACCTCCGACGACGCGATGACCGCCGACTGGGCCCGCCTGCCCTACGACCTGCTCGAGCGCGTCTCGAACCGCATCATCAACGAGGTCCACGGCGTCAACCGCGTCACGCTGGACCTCACCTCGAAGCCGCCCGGCACCATCGAGTGGGAGTGACGTAGGCGCGGTTCCGCGGAACCGCCGGGGCCTGTCGCCTTTCTTCGGAATAGCCGCAGGAACGCGACAAACGGGCCGCTCTTGGCGCACCCGCCGCCACGCCGACGTCCATGCCGGGCGGATCCGGGCGGCGGGTCCGAGGAGGGCTTAGTAGCCCTGGTAGGTCTGGAGGTATGGCATCGGGTCGACCGGATGGCCGCCCCGATACCACTTGCCGAGCCAGAGCTCGAAGTGGAGGTGGCAGGCGGTCGCGTCGCCGGTGCGCCCGACGATCGCGATCTGCTGACCGGGCTGGACGACCTGGCCCTTGCGCACCGACGCGCGCGAAGCGAGGTGCGCGTACATGTAGTCCTGGTGGAGCTTCTTGTTGCGGATCACCACGTAGTTGCCCGCGAGGCTCTGGTAGCTCACCCACTTGACTTTGGCGCGGCTGACGGCCACCAGCGGGGTGCCGCAGGCGGCCATGATGTCCTGGCCCTGGTGGGAGTGGCCGCTGCGCGCCGCGCCGAAGCCGCCGCCGAAGGTGTGTGGGCCGGCGACCGGGAAGACCTGGGCGGTGGTGCCGCTGCTCGGGGCGGGTGTGGTCGTGGTGCTGCCGGGAGTGGTGGTCCCGCCGGTCTGCGCGGACGCGGCGCCCGCGCCGATTCCGGCGCTCGCCAGCGCGAGGGTGGCAAACAGCGCCACACCCTTACGGTGCGTGCGAGCCACTGGCTTGTCGATGCCGGCCTTGCCCAAAACTCTCTGTGGCCTACGGAGTTAGCTGGCGGGCTCGCGCCGAGAGCGGCGCTACGAACCAGTTGGTTGCGATTCGCCCCTGGGGTGTGAACCCCTTTGGGTCCTCCGTTCCCCCCGAACTGACTCGGGGGAACTTGGCCTTGCTGGCGCGGCAGTATAACCAGCTGTTCAGCCGGCACGCCCCAAATCGGCGTGCCTACTGGATGTAGCCGTCCTCCTTCAGGTACTGGGTCGCGACATCCGCCGGATCCTGTTTATCGATGTCGACCCGGGCGTTCAGCTCCTGCATCACCGGGAGCGTCAGGCCCTGCTGGACCTTCTCGATCGTCGCCATGTAGTCGGGCCCGGCCTTCTGCACCGTCGACTGGTCGGTGACCCAGATGACGTTCCCGGAGGGGAAGATCCCCTTGTCGTCCTCGAGCAGGACGTACTTGTCCGGGTTGGCCGAGAGCTGCGCGTCCGAGGTGAACACGATGGACGCATCTGCCTGGCCCTTGTCGAGAACGGTGTAGCGCAGGCCGATGTCAACCGGGTTGAATGACCCAAACTGCAGGCCGTACACGTCCTGCAAACCGACCAGGCAGTCGACCCGCTGGCGGCACTCGGGCGAGCCGTACAGATTCAGGTCCTGGGACTTGCCCTGCAGATCGGAGATCGTGGTGACCCCGAGCTCGTCGGCCTTGGTCTTCAGCATCCCCAGCGCGTTCGCGTCCGCGAACGGCGTCGGTGGGAAGGCGGTCTCGCCCTTCGGCTGGAGCTGTTGCTGCGCCTGCTGGTAGGCCGCCTGCGCCTCGGCCGGGACCTGGTTCGCCTCCTTGCCGAAGATTGAAGTCAGCAGCGTAGAGGTGTACTCCGGGTACCCGCTGACCTCGCCGTCCTGGAGCGCCTTGTAGGCGATCACCTCGGACCCGAGATTGAGGTTCGTCTTCACGTCGTAACCCGCGGCCTTCAGGGCCTGGGCGTAGATATTCCCGAGGATGTACTCCTCGGTGAAGTTCTTGGAACCAACCGTCAGCTGGATCCCGTTGTTGTCGGGGTTCGACTTGATCAGGTTGGCGGAGTTGCCGCCGCTCGTCCCGGTGTCGTTGTCGTCGTCGCCCCCACATGCCGCGACGCCAAGGGAAAGCACCAGCGCCGCGATCAACGCGTACGCCGCCCTCAGTCTCGAATGACCGGTCACCACGTGACCCTCCTCTCGTCGGGGTTCGCATGCCCCTGAATGGACGGGCTGATCCTATGCCTTAGCGAGTCTCGGCTCAGGCGGAGGCCTCCGCGCGGGTGAGCTTCAGCCCGCGCGGGGTGAGCAGCCACTGGATGCCAGCGAGCCCGAGCTCCAGGCCGACTGCGAGTAATGCGATCAGGATGGCGCCGGCGACAACCCCGGCGTCGCCATAGACGTTGCGACCCAGGATCAGGTCCCCGAGCGTGCTCAGGCCCGCCAGCGAGGCGAGCGCGGCGGTGGCGAGGATGTTGACCGCGGCGGTTCGCACCCCGGCCATGATCGTCGGCACTGCGAGCGGCAGCTCGACCTTGGCGACGATCTGGAGTCCGCGCATCCCCATGCCCCGCGCCGCCTCCACTGCGTTGCGGTCGACCTGACTCACGCCGACGTAGGAGTTGGTGAGGATCGGCGGGATCCCGAGCACCGCCAGAGCGAAGGTCACGTTGAGGAGGCCCACCCCGATGAAGGCCGCGACGAAGGCGATCAGCGCCAGCTCGGGGACCGCGCGCCCCGCGTTGCCGACGGAGATCGCGACCCCCTCGCCCCTGCCGACATGGCCCAGCGCCACTCCGATCGGCAGCGCGATCGCCCCGGCAACCCCGAGGGCCAGGAAGGTCACCTTGAGGTGCTGGCCGGTCAGGTGGAGTACCTGGTCGGGCCCGCCGACCTGCGTCTGGCCCGTCCGCGCCTCCTGCTGGTGGAAGATGAAGTCGATCGCGTCGCCGAAGACACTCAGGACGCCGAGGTGGAGGACGCCGCTCAAACCATCGCCTCCTTCACGGGCTTCCGCCACGGCGCCAGCAACCGCTGAGCCACCAGCAGCACCAGATCCAGGACGATCGCCATCAGGATCGAGAGCACGCCGGCGATCACGATGTTGGTCTTGAAGTCGATCTGCTGGTAGAGCGGCGCGCCGAGCGTGTTGACGTTCGCGAAGACCATCAGGGTCGAGATCGCCACGGTCGAGACCGTCGCGATCCGAAGCCCGGCGATGAGCTCGGGCATCGCCAGCGGCAGCTCGACCTTCCAGAACAGCTGCCCGTCGGTCATCCCCATCCCGCGGCCGGCGTCCTTGCTCTCGCTGGGGACGTTGGCGAGGCCGGCGACGATGTTGCGGTAGATGATCTGCAGGGTGTAGACGGAGAGGACGATGATCGCTGTGGTCCAGCCCAGCCCGGTGATCGGAAGTAGCAGGAAGATGAAGGCGAGCGAGGGGATCGTGTAGAGCACGCCGGTCGCGGCGGTGAAGGTCGGGATCAGCCAGCGCCTGCGGTGCGAGAAGAGCGCGAAGGCGAACGCGACCGCGAAGCCGATCGCCACCGCCACGACGACGAGCAGCAGCTGGTTGAGTAGCGGCGTCGTGTAGCGATCGAAGTTGTCGAACGCCCAGCCCGGGCAGAAGACCTTGTTCTGCGCCACGCAGCTCGCGTTGCCCCCGGTCCGGTTGTGGATCGTCACCTGCGCGAGCGGAGGCGCAAGCTGGACGACTGCAGCGGTCATTCGACCAGGGGCCGCTCGGCCGCGGTGTGCTCCTCGACCTTCGCGTCCGGGGAGCCGAGGAACTCCGAGATGATCTCGATGGAGAGCACGCCCGCGATCCGCCCCTGCGCGTCGACCACGGGCGCGTACTGCGTCTCAGACTGCAGGAGGTCGGCGAGCGCATCCCTCATGACGTCGTCCAGGTCGAGGACGGGGTCGGGGCCGCTGTCCGGGCTCTTCGGGACGGTCTCTGCGCGCAGGTCTGTCTCCGAGAGCCAGCCGCGCGGCCGGCGCTCGGAGTCGACCAGGAGGGCGTGTGGCACCTCCGCGCCGTCGAGCTTCGCCCTGACCTCAGCGGTGGCCTGTCCGACGAAGGCGAGTGGCGCCTCCCAGAGATTGATGTCGCGTACCCGCATCAGCGCGAGGCGCTTCAGGGCACGGTCCGCGCCGACGAAATCCTCAACGAAGTCGTTCGCGGGAGCCATCAGCAGCTCGGCCGGCGTCGCGAACTGCGCGAGCCGCCCTCCCTGCTCGATGATCGCGATGCGGTCGCCCATCTTGATCGCCTCGTCGATGTCATGGGTGACGAAGAGGACGGTCTTGCGGATCTCGTTCTGAAGGCGCAGGAACTCGTTCTGAAGGCGCTCCCGGTTGATCGGGTCGATCGCGCCGAAGGGCTCATCCATCAGCATCACCGGCGGATCCGCAGCGAGCGCCCGGGCCACGCCGATCCTCTGCTGCTGCCCGCCCGAGAGCTGGTTCGGAAAGCGGTCCCGCACCCCCGCGCCCAGCCCGACCAGCTCGAGGAGCTCGTCCGCCCGCCGATGAGCTCGCGCGCGATCCCAGCCCAGGAGCCGCGGGACGGTCTCGATGTTCTCGCCGACGCTCCGGTGCGGGAAGAGCCCGATCTGCTGGATCACGTAGCCCATCTCGCGTCGCAGCTCGGCCGGATCGCGCTCGCGAACCGACGTCCCGCCGATCAGGATGTCCCCTTCGGTGATTTCGACCGTGCGGTTGACCATCCGCAGAGCGGTGGTCTTGCCGCTGCCGGACGGACCGACAAGCACGCAGATCTCCCCGGCGGGGACCTCGAGCGAGAGCTCGTGGATCGCGGGCTCGGCCTGGCCCGGATATCGCTTGGTGACGCTCCTGAAGGAAACGGACGCCGCCTGGTGCCCGGGCTCCACGGAGGCGATGCTACTCCCGCGCCGCACGCGACACTCGCCGCTCGCCGGGGCTCGGCAAGCTGGCTATCATCCTGCGGCCGCGGAGCGTGCGCGGCTCTTTTTATGGCTACGGCGACAGCGATGAAGACCTACCAGGCGACCCCCCAGGACCGTGAGCGGAACTGGTACGTGGTCGACGCCGAGGGCAAGACCCTCGGCCGCCTGGCGACCCAGATCGCCGACCTCCTCCGTGGCAAGCGCAAGCCGACCTACACGCCGCACATCGACGTCGGCGACTTCGTCATCGTCGTCAACGCGGAGAGGGTCGCCGTGACGGGCAACAAGCTGGAGCAAAAGCGCTACTGGCGCCACAGCGGCTATCCCGGCGGAATCCGCTTTCGCACCCTGGGCGACCTGCTCGACAAGCACCCCGAGGACGTCATCCGCAAGGCCGTCAAGGGCATGCTCCCCCGCAACAGGCTCGCGCGCCAGCAGCTTCGCAAGCTCAAGGTCTATGCCGGCCCCGAGCACCCGCACCAGGCGCAGCAGCCCGAGACGCTGGACGTGAAGACTTGATGCAGGACGAAGAGCAGCAGCAGAACGGCGAACAGCAGGGCGAGGAGCAGGCGCCCGCCGAGGAGCCCACTCCGCCCGCCGAGGAGGAGGGGACCCCGCCCGAGGAGGCTTTGGCAGAGGACGCCGCAGGCGAGGACGACTCCGAGGCCGAGGAAGCGGCCGCTCCCGCCGAGCAGGCTCCCGCGGAAACCGCCGAGGAGGTTCCGGAGGCGGAAACGCCCACGGAAGTAGAGTCGCCCGCAGCCGGCGCCGACACAGCCGGTTCTGAAGATGCGGGCGGCGCCGGCGAGGACGGCTCCTCCAAGAAGAGGGACGACGTCGTCCCAGGGGCCGAGCTCGACCCGATCGCGATCGAGCCCGAGCGTGAGCTCGACGCCGAGGAGCGCGCCCGCCGCGAGGCGGAGGAGGAGGAGCGCCAGCGCCGCGAGCGCGAGCTGATTGGCGACGCGGAGGAAGCGGCGCCCGTCGCCGCCAAGCCCGCGAAGCTCTCCGGCGACGCCACCTACGCGGCGACCGGTAAGCGCAAGTCCTCCGTCGCCCGGGTGATCCTGCGGCCGGGCAGCGGCAGCATCGAGGTGAACAAGCGCCAGTTCGACGAGTACTTCCCTCGCTCATATCTTCAGTCGGTCGCCAAGCAGCCGCTCACCCAGACCGGCTACGAGGGCAGCGTCGACGTGCGGATTCGCGTGCACGGCGGCGGCATCTCCGGCCAGGCCGCCGCGGTCCGGCACGGAATCGCCCGCGCGCTCACGGAGGTCGATCCGGCGCTCCGGCCCGAGCTCAAGCGGCGCGGCATGCTGACCCGCGACGCGCGGGTCAAGGAGCGCCGCAAGGCCGGGCTCAAGAAGGCCCGCAAGCGGCCTCAGTTCAGCAAGCGCTAGCGTCCGCCCGCGTGGCGGAGAGGAGATTCTTCGGGACGGACGGCGTCCGTGGCCCGGTGGGCGAGCTGCTCACCCCGGAGCTCGCCGTGCGCCTCGGACGAGCCGCCGCGCTGGAGGCCGACTCGGACCGCCCGCAGGTCCTGATCATCCGCGACACGCGTGAATCCGGCCCGATGCTGGAGGAGGCGCTCGCCTCAGGCATCGCCGCGGGCGGGGGGGACGCGATGCTGGGCGGCGTCCTGCCGACCCCGGCCGCCTCGGTGCTCGCGCGCCGGCTGAGCTTCGACCTCGCGGCGGTGGTCTCCGCGTCGCACAACCCGTTCGGCGACAACGGCATCAAGTTCTTCAACTCGCGCGGTACCAAGCTCGACGACGATGCCGAGCTCGCGATCGAGGGCCGGATGGAGGACGCGACCGCCGACCGCGTCGGGGGCGTCCGCACGCTGGAGGGCGCGTTCGACGACTACATCCGCGAGCTGCGCACGAGTTTCGCACTCGATCTCACCGGGCGCCGCATCGCCTTGGACTGCGCCCACGGGGCGACCCACCGCGCCGCGCCCGCGGTCTTCCGCGCCCTGGGCGCCGACCTGGAGCTCACCGCCGTCGAGCCGGACGGCCGCAACATCAACGACGGCTGCGGCTCGACCCATCCCGAGTCGCTGATCGAGCTGGTTCGCTCATCCGGGGCAGAGATCGGCTTCGCGTACGACGGTGATGGCGACCGGGTGCTCGCGGTGGATGGAAACGGCCGGCTCCACGACGGCGACGACCTGATCGCGCTGATCGCCCGCGACCTGCACGGCCGGCGCGAGCTCCGCGGCGGTGTGGCGGTCACGGTGATGACGAACTTCGGCTTCCTGAAGACGATGGAGGCGGCCGGAATCGAGGTCACCCAGACGCCGGTCGGCGACCGCTACGTGATCGAGGTCCTGCTCGAGCGCGACTGGGCTCTCGGCGGCGAGCAGTCGGGGCACATCGTCTGGACCGACTACACGCCGACCGGGGACGGCGTCGCGGCCTCGCTGCTGGTGCTGCGTGCTCTGGCCGGACGTCCGCTCGAGGCCGTCGAGCCGTTCGAGCGGCTGCCGCAGCGGCTCGAGAACGTCAGGGTCGCGGATCGTGGCGCGATCGACGGCGCGGCCGAGCTGTGGAGCGCGGTGCAGGAGGAGAACGTCAAGCTCGAAGGGCGGGGGAGGGTCCTGGTGCGGCCCTCCGGCACCGAGCCGCTGCTTCGGGTGATGGTGGAGGCCCCTGACCCGGAGGAGTGCGAGGCGGTCATCGACCGCCTGGTCGAGCTCGCCAAGCGCGAGCTGGCCTGATTTCGCGTCCCTGAGAGCTTCTTCGCAGCGTTCTCTGGGCGGCGGCCTCTGCCACTACCCTTACCGCCTCATGTGCGGCATCGTCGGATATGTGGGTGACCGACCGTGCCGGGACCTGTTGATCGCCGGGCTCGAGAAGCTCGAATACCGAGGCTATGACTCGGCCGGCGTCTCAGTGATCTCGGACGGCGAGATCGACAGCGTGCGCGCGGTCGGCAACCTGTCAAACCTGCGTGCGGCCGTGGAGGAGCATTCCTCGAACGGCGCGGGTGGCGTCGCCGTCGTGGCCCCGCCCGCGACGATCGGCGTCGGCCACACACGCTGGGCGACGCACGGCCGAGTGACGGAGGAGAACGCGCATCCCCACGGCGACTGCGAGGACAAGATCCACATCGTCCTCAACGGCATCGTCGAGAACCACGCGGAGCTCCGCCGTGAGCTGCAGTCCGAGGGCCACGAGTTCACCTCGGAGACCGACGCGGAGATCGTCTCCCACCTGATCGAGCGCCGCTACGAGGGCGACATCACCGAGGCGGTCCGTGGGGCGTTCGGAGACCTGCGCGGCCACTACGCGTTCGTCGCCATGCATAAGGACCATCCGGACACGCTGGTCGGGGCCCGCAAGGAGTGCCCATTGATCATCGGTCTGGGCGAGGACGAGAACTTCATCGCCTCTGCGATCCCGGCCTTCATGTCCTCGACCAGGCGCGCGCTCGGGATCAAGAACGACGAGCTGGTCACGATCCACAAGGGCGACGTCACCATCATCCACGCCGACGGCACCGAGGTCACCGACCGCGAGCCGATCGAGGTCACCTGGGACGAGGACGCGGCTGAGAAGGGGGGCTATGAGACCTTCATGCTCAAGGAGATCCACGAGCAACCCGACGCGGTCGCCGAGACGATCACCGACCGCCTGCCGACCCTCGACGGGGTCGATCTCACCGACGTCGAACTGGACGACGACTTCCTGCGCGACATCGAACGGATCGTGATCGTCGCCGCCGGCACCTCGTACCACGCGGGGCTCGTCGGCCGCTACGCGATCGAGAGCTGGGCGCGGGTGCCGGTCGAGATGGACATCGCCTCCGAGTACCGCTATCGCGATCCGGTCCACCGGCCAAACGACCTGGTGATCGGCATCACCCAGTCCGGCGAGACGGCAGACACCCTCGCGGCGATGAGGCTTGCAAAGGAAGGCGGCTCGAAGGTCCTCGCGATCTGCAATGTGATGGGCAGCCAGGCCACCCGCGATGCCGACGCCGTCCTCTTCACCCGCTCGGGAATCGAGATCAGCGTCGCCGCCACCAAGACCTTCGTCAGCCAGGTCGCAGCCATCTATCTGCTCGGGCTGCGACTCGCCGAGCTCCGCGGCACCCTCGATGCGGAGCGCATCGCGGATCTGGTCGCCGAGCTCAAGAGTCTTCCCTCGAAGATTCAGGAGACGATCGTCGAGACCGAGGAGCGGGTGAAGGCGATTGCGCGCTCCCAGCAGGACCAGCGCTTCTTCATGTACATCGGCCGCCACATCGGGCTCGCGGTCTGCCTCGAGGGGGCGCTCAAGCTGAAGGAGATCTCCTACATCCCGGCCGACGCGTACGCGGCGGGCGAGATGAAGCACGGGCCGATCGCGCTGCTCGACGAGTCCACGCCGGTGGTCGCCGTGGCGACCGACAGCCCGGTCGCCGAGAAGATCCTCTCCAACATGGAGGAGGTGCGAGCGCGGGGCGCGGATGTGATCGCCATCGCCACCGAGGGCTCCGACGCCGTCGCGGAGGCCGCGGACAAGACCGTCTTCGTGCCAAGCACGGACTGGCTCCTGCAGCCGATCGTCGCCATCGTGCCGCTCCAGCTGCTCGCCTACTACATCGCCCGCGCGAAGGGCCTCAACGTGGATCAGCCCCGCAATCTCGCGAAGACGGTGACCGTTGAGTAGATTGCCGCGCTCGTGACGCGCCGCCGGTTCTCAGCTCTGCTCGCCTGCTTCGCCGTCCCCGCGCTTTTGGCCGGCTGCGGGGGTGGCGGCGGGGGATCGAGCGACGTCGACGTCGGACCCGCCGCGGCCGTGCCGCAGAGCGCGCCGATCTACGTCGATGCGACGGTCAGGCCCACCGGATCGGCGGAGCAGAACGCCAGGCAGGCGCTCGGCAAGGTCCTCGACACCGACGACCCGGGCGCCAAGATCGTCGCTCTGCTCGACAAGAGCATCACCCACATCAAGCCGGGCGAGACCTTCACCTATGAGCAGGACATCGCTCC
>DATFPJ010000094.1:0-1908 GCA_035264865.1 Solirubrobacterales bacterium | reverse complement strand
CCGCCGACAAGGCGCCGTCGGGAAGCAGCCGCAGCAAGGGCAAGGACACCAGCCCGAGCACCTCAACCCGCAAGCCGAGCGGCAGCGGAACCGGCGGCGGCAGCGGCAGGGGAAACGCTTCGAAGACCGACACGAATGGTTCTTCGGATCAGGCTCCGAGCTCCAGCCGCGGCCCCGCTCAGGGTCCCGGCTCGGGCCGCGGCAGGGGACACGGTCGCGGTCCTGGCTCGGGTCGCGGCAAGGGACCGGCTCAGGGTCTGAGCGCGAGCCGCGGCAGAGGCGCCTCGAAGAACAGCAAGCATTAGGTAGGTACCCCGCGGGCAGGCGCGGGTAGGACGGCAAGGACCTCAGGGCATCGCCGGCGGCTAACCGGCGGGCCGCGCGACCAGCTCGCGCTCGAGCCAGCGGAGCGCCGTCGCCTGCAGCTCCGCGTCGTGCTGGACGGTGGTGTGGGCGCCCCCCGGGGCGATCACGAGCTTGCGCGGCTCGCGCGCCCTGTCATACAGCGCCTCCGAGTGCTCGCTGGGGATCTGGGTGTCGCCCTCGGCGTGCATGAGGACGAGCGGCCGGCCCGCGATCCGCTCCACGGCCGCGCCGACGTCCTGGGCGAGGAGCCAGCCCTCCAGGTCGACCGGGTCGCCGATCCTCATCTCGAGCCGTCCCCGCCGGACGCCCCGCGCCAGATGCTCCTCATTCGCCGGGCAGATGGCGATCACCCCGGCGACCTCCGGAGCCGCCGCGGCGGCGCAGATCGCGAGGAAGCCGCCGAGGCTCGAGCCGCGGATCGCTACCCGCGTCTCGTCGACGCCGGGATGTGAGCGCAGCAGCCCGACCATCTCGATCACATCGTCGACCGCGGCGCCGCTGAACTCCCGCTCCGACCCACCGTGTCCCGGGAGGTCGAAGGTGAGCGCGGCCCAGCCGGTGGCCCTGGCGAGCCGGCCGAAGTCGGCGTGGTTCTCCTTGCGAGAGCCGGCGCCGTGGACGACGACAACCCCGGGGGCTGTCGCGTCCGGGGGCAGCCAGAGCGCGTAGGGAAGGCCGCGATGCTCATCCTGGCCATCCGGCGGCGTCAGAGAGCGCTCCATTGCGGGGATTCTGGTGGAAGTGTTCAGAATCCCTGCCGCATGAGCCCCCGGGCAGACAGCGCCCAGTCGGTTGCGACGGACCCCATCGCCGCGTCGCCGGTCTATCCGGCGGGATCGCGCGTGAACGAGAGCGGGCATCTCGAGGTCGCCGGGTGCGACCTCGTCGAGATTGCGGAGCGGTTCGGGACGCCCGCCTACATATATGCCGAGGACGACATCCGTGGCCGCGCCCGGCAGTACATCGAGGCCTTCGAGCCGCGCACCGACTCGTTCGAGGTGATCTACGCGAGCAAGTCGCTCCCCTGCACGGCCGCCTACCGCGTGATCAGGGAGGAGGGCCTCTCCGTCGACGTGGCTTCGGGCGGCGAGCTCCACATGGCGCTCGCGGCCGGCTTCGACCCGGACCGCGTGCACGTGCACGGCAACAACAAGTCGGAGGCCGAGCTTCGCTACGCGTTCGAGTCGGGCGTCGGCCATCTGATCCTCGACTCCTTCGATGAGATCGAGCTCGCGGACCGGCTGCTCGACCGCCCCCAGCGCGCCCTGATCAGGGTGACGCCGGGAATCAAGCCCTCCACCCACGACTACATCCAGACCGGCCAGCTCGACTCGAAGTTCGGCTTCGGACTCGCGGACGGCCTGGCCGAGGAGGCCGTGCGGCGGGTGCGCGCCTCACGCCACCTGGAGCTCGTCGGCCTGCACGCCCACATCGGCAGCCAGATCTTCGAGCTCGAGCCCTACGTGAAGGCGATCGAGGTGATCGCGGAGTTCTGCGACGCCGCCGAGTTCAAGCCGGAGATGCTCAACGTCGGCGGCGGGC
>DATFPJ010000093.1:0-5164 GCA_035264865.1 Solirubrobacterales bacterium | reverse complement strand
TGAGCCGGCGCGCCCGCGCCGTCGCCTTCCTGGCCGCCGCCGCCGTTTGCGCCATCCTCGCCGCGGCGCTCGCGGGGAAGTACCGCTCTCGCGTCGAGGCCCGCTACGGACCGCTGCGGCCCGTCGTGGTCGCGAGCGCCGAGCTACCCGCCGGGCAGCCGATCGGACTGCGGCGGGCGCGCGAGGCCCTCGCGCTCCGGCGCGTGCCGGCGAGCTTCGCGCCTCCGGGGGCGCTGAGTCGGATCGCGGATGCGCTCGGGCGCGCACCGGGGGCCACGATCCCGGCCGGCTCGTATGTCCTCGGCGCACAGCTCATCGTGCCGCAGCCGGAACAGCCCAGTTCGCCCGGCGTCGGGCGAGGCCGCCGCCCGGTACAGGTGAACGTGGCGGGTGCCGAGGCGCTCACCGTCGCTGGGGAGCCTCCCGAGGGCAGTCGCGTCGATGTGGTGGTCGCGCGCCAAGCGGGTTTAGGCAATTCAGCCCGGGCCCACATCGCCGCGACGGGGATCAAGCTGCTCACGCTGCGCGGCCCTGCCGCACCGGGCGAGTCCTGGTCGGCGACCCTGGCGGTCAGCGCGCGGCAGGCGCTCGAGCTGATCGGCGCCCAGAGCGCGGGCCGGGAGATCCGGCTTCTCCCCCGGCCCTAGGGCCCGCCCCTACGAGACGGCGACGACGCGCTCTTAGACGGTCGGCTTGCCGAGCCGGAACTTGTTGCCCGACGGATCCCGGAACTCGGAGTCGACGCCGTAGGGCTGCTCGGCCGGTGCCTCCGTGAACTCGACACCGCGCTCCTTGAGCTCCTCGTACGCCGACTGGACGTCGTCGGTGGTCAGGAACACGGTCCCCGCCCATCCCTTCGCCATCAGATCTTCAACCTGCTTCTTCGATGCCTCGTCCATCACGGGGGATCCGGGGATGGCCATCAGAGTGATCGAGATGTCCTGCCCCGGCGCGCCCACCGTGAGCCAGCGGAAGTCGCCGAGCTCCGGCATCGTGATGTCCTGGCGCACCTCGAATCCGACCTTGTTGGTCCAGAAGTCGAGGGCCTCGTCCTGGTCGTGGACCCAGAGCTGGGCGTTAGCCACCTTGACATTCGCCATTCGTCCTCCCTCGTTCGAGTTGCGAGTCGGCCGCCAAGCTATTCGCGGCTCAGGCCCCTGTCTTCTTGAAACGTGCTGTTTCGGGCCGCAGGTAGGTCCGCACGAAGCAGCTGGGAATGCGAGCCGCGAGCGCAGCGGATGGCTGGCTGGCTCGGTACTCGGTCGGCGTCTGGCCGTAAGTGCGCTTGAAGGTCGTCGTGAACGAGCCGAGGCTGCTCAGTCCGACCGAGACGCAGATCTCTCCCACCGTCCAGTCCGTCATGCGGAGGAGCGACGCCGCCCGCTCCAGCCGCCTGCTGAGCAGGTACTGATGAGGCGACTCCCCGAATGTCCGGCGAAACTCGCGGCTGAAGTGGGCCTTGGACAGCCCGGCCGCCCGGGCCATGTCCGCGACCTCGATCGGGTCGGGGTAGCGCGCATCCGCGAGGTCCCTGGCGCGCAGCAGGTGACGGGCCGGTGGGGCAAAGGCCATGCTGGTGATTGAGACTCCCTCAGCCGGCCTGACTCATCGCGGCCGCGAACGCCGCCTCCGCGTCGTCGCCGCGGACAGCGAAGATGACGCGCTCGAGTCCGCTTCCGCGCTCGAGATGTGCCCGGACCTCCTCGACCTCGATCCGCGCCGCATCCTCCAGCGGGAATCCGCCAACCCCAGTCCCGAAGGCGACGAGCGCCAGGCTCTTCGCGCCGAGCTCGTCGGCCGTGGCGAGCGTGCTGGCGGTGGCCCGGCGGATGATCTCCGCGGAGGTGGGGCCGCCGAGCTCCATCGTCGCCGCGTGGATCACCCACCGACTCGGCATCTCCCCGGCGGTGGTCACGACCGACTCGCCGAGACCGATCGGCGCCCGCTCGTCGCTCTCCGCCTGGACCTCCGGGCCGCCGGCACGCGCGATCGCTCCGGCAACCCCGCCGCCGTGCCGGAGCTCGGTGTTCGCCGCGTTCGCGATCGCGTCGACCTCGAGCTTGGTGATGTCGGTCTGCTGGACCTCGATCTCGGCCACGTCCGAATTGCAAGTTACCGTCGGGCGATGGTCGGCGAACCGGATCGCCAGCAGCTTCTGACCGCGCTGACGACGGAGCACTTCGGGCTGGCCGGTGCGCGCGCCCAGACCGTGAGCGAGAGCTCCGCGCGAGCCTCCCTCTACATCAGCGCGGTCTCGAGCACCCTCGTGGCGCTCGGCTTCATCGGCCAGATCTCACAGGTCGGCGATGTCTTCAACGTCTTCGCCCTGACCGCGCTGCCCACCCTGTATGCGCTCGGGCTGTTCACCTTCACGCGCCTGGTGCGGAGCAGCGTCGAGGACATCTTCTACGGACGCGCGATCAACCGGATTCGCCACTACTACCTCGAGCTGGCCGGCGATCAGGCTCATCTCTTCATGCTCTCGGGCCACGACGACGCGCCTGGCGTTCTCTCGAACATGGCGCTCCGGCCCAGTCGCTGGCAGTCCTTCTTCACGGCTGCGAGCATGGTCGGCGTGATCAACAGCGTGGTCGGGGGAGCGGCTGTGGCGATCGCGGTCGGCGCGGTGAGCGATGCGCCGCTGGGAGTCGCATCCGGCATCGGCGGGCTGGTGGCGATCGGGTCGTTCCTGCTGCTGCGGCGCTACGAGATCTCGCTGCTCGAGGCCGGGGCCGCCGAGCACGGTGAGGTTCTGTTCCCGTCGGGCGGCGGGGGCGAGTAGGCGCCGCACCCTGCTTAACCGGAGGTGGACGAACGCGTCCGCCGTCGCCATCTGGATCAGCTCGCCGCGGAGCTGCGGCGCCGTCTGATCGAGCGCCGGCGGGCCGAGGCGGCCTCGGGGAAGCGGGATTCCAAGTCGCTCTCCGACGCGGTCCGGGACCTGGTCGATAGCGACGCGGCGATCCTGGAGCCGGCCACGCGCGCCCGGCTCCGCGAGCTCATCCTCCGCGAGGCGATCGGGCTCGGTCCGCTCGAGGAGCTCCTCGCCGACCCGGCCGTGGAAGAGGTGATGGTGAACGGCCACGAGCGGATCTACGTCGAGCGCGCCGGACGAATCGAGCGTGCCGACGTGCGCTTCGAATCCGAGCAGTCGCTCCGCGATGCCATCGAGCGGATCCTCACCCCACTCGGCCGGAGGGTGGACGAACTCAGCCCAATGGCCGACGCCCGGCTCGCCGACGGCTCGCGCGTCCACGTGGTGATCCCGCCGCTGGCGGTCGACGGACCGTCGATGTCGATCCGCCGGTTCTCATCGGTGCGGCCCGGACCCCATGAGCTGGTGGAGCTGGGGACGATCACCGAGGAGCTTCGTGACGAGCTGAGCGCGGCGATCGCGGCCCGGCGCAGCATCCTGGTGAGTGGCGGAACCGGTTCGGGCAAGACCACCCTGTTGAACGCGCTCTCGGCGTTCATCGATCCCGGCGAGCGGGTGATCACGATCGAGGATGCCGCCGAGCTGCGGCTGCGCCAGCCCCACGTCGTCCGGCTGGAGAGTCGTCCCGCCAACGTCGAGGGGCGGGGGAAGGTGACCATCCGCGAGCTGTTGCGGGGTGCTCTGCGGATGCGGCCGGACCGGATCGTGATCGGCGAAGTACGCGGCGGAGAGACGCTGGACCTGCTGATGGCTTTGAACACCGGCCACGAGGGCGCGCTCTCCACTGTGCATGCCAACTCGCCCGAGGACGCGCTGCGGCGGATCGAGACGCTTGCGCTGATGGCGGGCGTCGGGCTGCCCCATGAGGCGATCCGCGAGCAGCTAGGCCGCGGGCTCGACCTCGTGATCCATCTGGCACGCCTCAGCGACGGGTCGCGCCGCGTCGTCGAGGTCTCCGAGGTCGTCCGGCTGGCCGGCTCGGTTGGGGTGCGAGAGCTGTATCGGCTTGGCGCCGAGGACCCGGAGCACGGGTGGGCCAATCAGCCCTGATCTCGCTGGCAGCCCTGGCCGGCGGCTTCGTCGCGGTCGCGATCCGGGAGGCGGTGCTCTCGGCGCCTCGGCTCGAGCAGTGGCTGCGCGAGGCGCTCCTCCCCCTCGGGCGGGCCGGAAGGGAGGGATACGCCCCGAGTGCTGCCGAGCAGCGGCGGCTCGGCGTGATCGGGAGCGTCGTGATCGCCTCCCTCGCCCTCCTGACGGCCGGACCCGGGCCGCTGGCCCTGGCGGCCGCAGCCGGCCCGTGGTGCGTAGGCGCCATCGTCGCGCGTCGCCGCGAGCGTTACCGGCGAGCGGTCGAGCGTGCGATCCCGGAGATCGCGGCCGCGATCGCGGACGCGATCTCCGGCGGCCACTCCGTCCGCGGGGCGCTGACTGCGGCGAGCGGCTCGCTGGAGGGGCCGCCCGCGGCGGAGCTGGCGCGGGTACGCGCGGATCTCGAGCTCGGCTCCTCGACCAGGCAAGCGCTGTCGGCGATGCGCTCGCGCCTGCGCTCCGAGCGCGTCGATTCCCTGGCCACGGCGCTGCTCAGCCAGCAGCTCGCGGGCGGCGACGTCGCGGGGCTGCTGCGGCGCCTCGGGGTCGCCGCCGCTGAGCGCGACCGGGTAGCCGACGAGGCTCGCGCCGCCACGGTCCAGGCGCGCTTCACCGGCCTGCTGGTGGTCGCGCTGCCCGCGGGCGCGGCGCTCTTCGCGGAGCTGCTGGAGCCCGGGTTCATCTCACGCGTCCTGGCGAGCCCGGCATCCGCCGGGCTGCTGGTCGCGGCGGGCGCACTGCAGGCCGCTGGCTTCGCGGTGATCCGCCGGCTGGGGAGGACGCCGGCGTGACTGCCGGCGTGCTGCTCGTGTTGGCCGGATTCGCTCTGGCCGTTGCCGGCGCCCGGGACCTGCTGCCGAGCGGCTCCCGCGGCGGCGAAGCGGAACTCGGGGCTGCGCTCGCAGGCGGCGATTGGGCGCGGATCGCGGATCAGCGCCTGCAGCTCGGCCGGCGTATCGCGCGCGCGGGACTCGCGGAGCGGATCTCGCCCGGCTCGCTGCTCGCTGCCAAGCTGGGCGGCGCGCTCGCCGGGGTCCTATGGGGGATGGTGCTCGCGCCGGCCGTGCCGGGGAGGCTGATCCTCTTCGTCGCGGGCGGCCTGCCTCTGGCCGGCTTCCTCGCGCCGGACGCCTGGCTCGA
>DATFPJ010000092.1:0-1905 GCA_035264865.1 Solirubrobacterales bacterium | reverse complement strand
CGTGATGGGCTTCGTGGACGGGCCGATCCTGCGCTCCGCCGAGGATGCGAAGGCCTTCGACGAGGACGAGCGCCGCGCGATCGGCGAGCGGGTGGTGGACACGCTGGTGGCCATCCACGAGGTCGACCCCGACGAGGCCGGCCTCGGCGAGCTGGGTCGCAAGGAGGCCTACGTCGAGCGCCAGCTCCGGCGCTGGCAGGGCCAGTGGGAGAAGTCGAAGACACGTGAGCTGCCCGTCGTCGACTACGTCCACGACCGGCTCTCGGCCCGGGTTCCCGAGCAGGGCCCCGCCACCATCGTCCACGGCGACTACCGCCTCGACAACATGATCCTCTCGCCCGCGGGTGAGGTCGCGGCCGTGGTCGACTGGGAGCTCTGCACTCTCGGCGATCCGCTGGCGGACGTCGGCATGCTGCTCGTCTACTGGTCGGAGGAGGGCGACGACTTCATGCCGCTGTTCGCGCCGGCCACGGTCGCCGCCGGCTTCCCCAAGCGGGGTGACGTGCGCGAGCGCTATGCCGAGCGGTCCGGCCGCGACCTGAGCCAGATCGACTTCTTCATCGCCCTCGGTTACTGGAAGCTGGCGATCATCCTCGAGGGCGTCTACGCCCGCTACGCCTCGGGCCAGTACGGCAAGACCGACGAGGGCTTCGAGGAGTTCGCGAAGATCGTCGAGCGGCTGGCGGACGCGGCGAGCGAAGCGGCGGCCCGTCTCCCGTAGCGGCCTCCGCGGATCTCGTATCGCTTTGCTCACCGAAGAGGCACAGGCCGAGTCCCACGGCACTCGATGGAGGAGGAAGCCCGCTGGGAGAGGATGGGCTTCCAAAGCATCTTCTCCAAGGCGCGGAGACGGCCGAGGTCGGCGAGAGATCTTCCCGATGTAATCCCGCCGGAGGTCAATTTGGACTCAGTCGCCACGGATGCCACGCGGCGCGCGGGTACGGCCTCCGGCCGTCCACGCCGGCACGTCTTCTGATTCACCGCGGCGCGGTAGCCGTACTCGCGCAGCAGCAGGACTAGGCCTGCGCCCTCGCAGGCTCGGCTTTGCCGGCGCCGTCGGCGAAATCGCCGGCGGTTGCCTCGACCCGCTTCGCGGCCCGATTCAGCTCGCGCCGCGCGATCACCATCTTGTGGACCTCGTCCGGGCCGTCGGCGACGCGCAGCATCCGCATGAATCGCCACATGCCGGCGAGTGGGGTGTCGTCGGACATGCCGAGCGAGCCGTGGACCTGGATCGCGCGGTCGAGCACGTCCATGACGACGTTGGCGGCGACGACCTTGATCATCGAGATCGCCTGCCGGGCGCGGCGCTTGCCCTCGGTGTCCATCTGCCAGGCGGCGTAGAGGGTCAACAGCCGTGCCTGGTCGACCTCCATGCGGGAGGTGGCGATGAAGTCCTGCACGAACTGCTTGTCGGCCAGCGGACCGCCGAAGCTCTCGCGGCTGTTGGCACGCTCGCACATCATCTCGATGGCGCGCTCGGCGGTCCCGATCGCGCGCATGCAGTGGTGGATCCGGCCCGGCCCGAGGCGGTCCTGGGCGATCACGAAGCCTGCGCCCCGTTCGCCGAGCAGGTTCGACTCGGGCACGCGGCAGTCGGTGTAGCGGATCTCGCAGTGCCCGGGTCCCTGGTCATGGCCCATCACCGAGACGTTCCGGACCAGCTCGAAGCCGGGCGTATCGACGGGGACGATGATCATGCTCGCCCGCGTGTATGGCGCCGCGTCGGGATCGGTGACCACCATCGCGATTGCGAACTCCGCGCCGTTCGCGCCGGAGGTGAACCACTTGTGTCCGTTGATCACCCATTCGCCGTCGATGAGCTCGGCGCGGGTCTGAAGCGTGGTCGGGTCGGACCCTGAGACCTCGGGCTCGGTCATCGAGAAGCAGCTGCGGATCTCACCG
>DATFPJ010000091.1:0-3620 GCA_035264865.1 Solirubrobacterales bacterium | reverse complement strand
GCCCTCCTGGTAGCGGGTCTCGCGATGGGCATAGCGCTCGGCAGCAAGTTGACCATCGCAGGCGTTGCCGTGGCGTTTGCGGTCGGCGTGCCGTTCCTCGTTCCTCGCGAGGAACGTTGGCGAGCTTTCTGGGTCTTCGTCGGTGGCGTGGCGGCGGTGGCGGGCTTCTGGTTGCTCAAGAACCTGATCCACGCCGGCAACCCGCTCCCCTGGATCAGGGAGATCGGCCCGGTCCACCTGCCTGGCCCGAATCGCGGCCTCGAGGGGCGTGACAACTTCACCGTCGCCCACTACATCTTCACCGACCCGAGCACGGGCCTCTGGCGGCAATACTTCCTGAACCCGATCGAGAACCTGCTCGGCCCTCTCTGGTTCCTGATCCTCGGAGGCGCGGCGGGCGGCGCGATCCTGGCGCTGTGGCGGCCCCGCTCGCCCGCCGTCCGGCTCGCCGGCGCGATCGCGGTAGCGGCGGCGATCGCCTACCTGTTCACGCCCCTGACGGCCGCGGGTCCCGAGGGCCACCCACTCGCCTTCGGGATCAACCTCCGGTACCTGATCCCAGGCTTCGCGCTCGGCCTCGCCCTTCTGCCCCTGGAGCCGCGGCTGGTGCCCGAGCGCTTCCGGATCCCGCTGCTCGCCGGCGGTCTGATCGCGCTCTATTTCACGTCTCGCAACTCCGACGCCAACGTCGCCTGGGACGGCGAGTTCGCCTCGGTCCCTTGGGCGATCGTGATCGGCATGGTGCTGATCGGCGCGCCGCTGACGCTGGCGGCGCTCGCCCGCCGCAGTGGGGTGCTCGCCGTCGGTACGGGCGTCGCGCTCGCCTCGGCGATCGCGGCGGTTGGCTGGGAGCGCCACGACGACTACTTCGCCCACCGCTATGACCGCGCCGAGGATTTCCGCTTCCAGCTCGATGACGCCGTCCGCTGGGCGAAGCCGACCTCTGACCTGCGCATCGCCGTGGCGGGGACCAGCGGCGCCTACAACCAGTACGGCTTCTACGGCGACGACCTCTCGAACTACGTGCAGTACGTAGGCCGGCACCTCCCGGAGGCGGACTTCCGGGCGATCGAGAGCTGTCCGGCCTTCCGCGAGGCGGTCAACGGCGGCGACTACGACTACCTCGTCACCACGCCCGAGCTCGACCTGAACTCGCCATCTCGCGCGCGACCCTCGCCGGAGCGGGGCTGGGTGAGCCGCGATCCGGCGGTTTCCGAGGTGCTGCGCTCCGGGCGGGTGTCGGTCTTCCGGATCGGCGGGGAGCTCTCCCCGGGAGGCTGCTCGAAGGGCGCGAACCTGCGCAGCAAACCCGGCCAGCAGGGAGGATCGAGCCCGAAGAAGCGGTGAGCGGGACGGGCGATTACATCCTCGGCGTCATCGGGCTGATCGCGATCGCCGTGTCCGTGACGATCGCGGGACGCGCTACCCGCCGAGCCGCCCTCCCGACCTGGACCGGCACGCCCGCGCTGCTGGCCGACGCCGTGCTGGCGATCGGCGTCCTGATCGTCGTCTCCGAGCTGCTCGGGCTTGTCGGGATCCTGGACGGCGTCATCTTGGTGGTCGCCTGCCTGATCGTCGGGGGCGGTGCGGTCCGGCTCGAGCCGATGCTGATCCGCGCCGGCGCGCGCGTCGCCCACTCGAGCCAGGACCGGGAGCCCGATCTGAGAGAGGCGGTCTCCACGACCCGGGTCGAGCTCGGCGTCGCCGTGCTGATCGCGCTGATCGTCGCCGCGCAGTGGGCCGGGCCGACGCTCCTAGCGCTCGACCGCGGTATCTACGGCGGGGACTCGCTCTGGTACCACCTGCCGCTCGCGGCTCAGATCGCGGGCACCGGCTCGGTCACGTCGCTGCTCTACACCGACCCGCTCTACCTCAACTGGTTCTACCCGCAGGTCTCGGAGCTGGTGCACGCAGGCGGCCTGCTCCTCCTCGGCAACGACTTCCTCTCGCCGCTGCTCAACCTCGCCTGGCTCGGTCTCGCCCTATTCGCCGGGTGGTGTATCGGCCGCCCGTACGGAGCCGGCGCGACCTCGCTCGCGGCGGTGGCCGCGGTGATGGCCGCGAATCTGCTGGTCAGCCGCCAGCCGGGCAACGCGAACAACGACGTGGTCGCGATCGCGCTCTTCCTCTCTGCCGTCGCCGTGCTGATCAACGCCCGCTGGCCCGAGCGCTGGCGTCCGCTGCGAGGGTCGCAGCAGGCCGAGCCTCCCTTCGGCGCGCTTCTGGTCGCCGGGGTCGCCGCCGGGCTCGCGCTCGGCACGAAGCTCACCGTCGTTCCCCCGGTTCTGGCTCTGACGCTCGGCGTGATCTGGATCGCCGGCACCGGCCACCGGCTGCGCGCCGCCGGCACCTGGATCGGGGCGATGGCGGTGGGCGGCGGCTACTGGTACGTCCGCAACCTGATCGTCTCCGGCAACCCCTTCCCCTGGCAGGACATCGGCCCGATCCACCACGCGGAGGCGCTCCAGGGCCGCCACCCCTACGCGATCGTCCACTACGCGACCGACACCGACGTCTGGGGCAGGTTCTTCACCCCGGCGCTCCACGAGCGGCTCGGGGACCTCTGGCCCGCCTACCTGGCGCTGGCCGTGATCGCGGTGCTGCTCGTGCTCTGGCGCGGCGACCGCGTGGAGCGGATGCTCGGCGCTGTGGCGCTGCTGTCGGCGATCGCCTATCTCCTCACGCCCCTCGGCGCCTCGGGACCGGATGGGATGCCGGTCGGCTTCCGGCTCAATATCCGCTATCTCGCGCCGGGGCTGATCCTGGCTCTCACGTTGCTGGCGATCCCCCCGGACTTCGTCTGGCGGAGGCCGACCACGCGCCTTGGCCCACCCGAGCGACTCTGGCGACTGGCGACGCTCGCAATCTTCGTCGTGCTGGTCGTGGTGAGCGCCGGGGCGATCGGCGCGATCGACACCGACCGCATTCCCGGCACCGCGGCGCTCGGTCTCGCCCTCATCGCGGTGCCGCTGCTGCTGGCCTTCCTGTCGCGGCGCGGGCTCTCCCCGGTGCCGCTGGTGGGCATCGGCGCCGTCGCGCTGATCGCGCTCGCGGTGGGCGGGCGCTTCGCCCAAGACCACTACCTCGACGAGCGCTATTCCTCGGCCGCCGCCGACTATCCGAAGCCGCCCGAGCATCCCGCCCTCGAGCTCGGCCAAGGGCTGGGCGCGGCCTACGACTGGGCGCGGGGCACCCACGATCTGAAGATCGCCCTGTCGGGGACGATGGGAGGCCTCTTCCAGTACGGGCTCTGGGGCGGCGACTCGAGCAACTCGGTCACCTACATCGGCGATCACGGCTCGCGGGGGTCTTTCCGCGAGATCCCCGAGTGCCCCGAGTGGATCGGCGCGCTCAACGACGGCGACTACGACTACGTCGTCACCACCCCGACCTATCACCAGGACGACCCGGCGGCCGACACCGCACCGGTCCAGCGCGAGTGGATCTCCCGCGCCGGCAACGCGAAACGCGTCGCAGGCGCCAACCTGGTCGATGTCTGGCAGGTGACCGGCCCGCTCGATCCGCTGGCCTGCACCGCTCCGGCCGGCGCCCCGCCCCCGAGCGCGACCGGGGAGTAGCGAAGCGGCCCGGCCGGGCGTGCTACCCCTTACGAGGTGCCG
>DATFPJ010000090.1:0-1951 GCA_035264865.1 Solirubrobacterales bacterium | reverse complement strand
GCCTTCGGCCCCGACAGCTGCGCGCGGCACGTCAGCCGCGCACGCGCCACCGGCATCAGCTTCGCCCTCGAGCGGATCGAGTCGATCGCGTTCGACCTCGACGCCCCGGAGGACTTCTCCCTGCTGCGCGACAAGCTGCTGCTCGATCCGCAGCCCGCGCCCCGCACCGCCCAGGTCCTCTGGGAGCTCGGCGACCGCACCCAGCCGGCTGCGGCCTAGCCGCGGGAGCGGATGACAGGCGAGCTGCGGATCAGGCCGGTTCACGGCCTGCCCGACCTGCGCGAGGGCGATGAGCTCGGACGGCAGATCGTGCAGGCGGCCGCTCCCGGCGGCGACGAGATCGTCGTCATCTCCCAGAAGGCGGTCTCGAAGGTGGAGGGTCGGGTCCGCAGGCTGGGAGACGTGGAGCCGGGCGCGCGGGCGCGGGAGCTCGCCGCGCAGCTGGACAAGGACCCCGCCATGGTGGAGCTGGTGCTGGAGGAGAGCGCGCGGGTCGTACGGTCCGAGCGGGGCGTCCTGATCACGGAGACTCGTGCCGGCTGGGTCTGCGCCAACGCGGGCATCGACGCCTCCAACGTTCCCGACGGCTACGTCTCCCTTCTACCCGTCGACGCCGATTCCTCGGCGCGCCGGATTCGCGGGGAGATCGCGGTGGTCTCGGGCAACTCGCCGGCGGTCGTGATCGCCGACAGCTTCGGGCGCGCTTGGCGCCTCGGTCAGGCCGACGTTGCGATCGGTTGCGCCGGGCTGGCGCCGCTCGCGGACTGGAGGGGCAGGCGAGACCGCGGGGGAAACGAGCTTTCGGCGACGGTGATCGCCGTGGCCGACGAGCTCGCCTCGGCGGCGGACCTGACCCGCGAGAAGGATTCGGGCGTGCCGGTGGCGGTGATGTCCGGGCTCGGCCACCTGGTGACGCGGGAGGACGGGCCGGGGGCCGCCGAGCTGCGGCGGCCGGCCGAGGACGATCTGTTCCGCTAACTAAGCGGGAGAGGCGTGCTTCGAGCCGATCTTGTCGAGCCGCGGCGGTTTGGTTCCCTCGTATGAGAACTCCGGCGGCTCGTAGACCTTCCCGGGCATCGCGCCCATTGCGAGGACGCGGGCGGGCTCTTCGCCCGTGATCAGCTTCCGCTTCTCCGCCGCGCCGACCCGAGCGAAGACGCCCGGCTCGAGCTCATGCTCCTCGCCGCCGACGCGGAGGATCACCCGGCCACTGAGGACCGTGTAGACCTCTTCCTGCTCGTCGTGGGTCTGGTCGTGCTCCGGGTAGTGGGAGAAGTTCGCGGGCAGGTCGATCACCGCAAGGCCGAAGGACGTCACGCCGAGACCCGCCCTCACCCGCCGGAAGCCGCCCCCGAAGATCGCCTCGAAGTCCTCGACGCGCTTGACGGTCACATCTGGCATTTGATCCTTCCTCTCCCCACCATGAGACGGGTTGCGCCCGCGGCGCTCCCTCGCGTGATCATGATGATTGAGGCTACCCCCCGACCGCCAGAACGGCGGAACCGCGCACCTTACCGTGACGGATGTCATCCAAAGCGAGGTTGGCATCGGCCAGCGGATAGGTCTGAATCTCGGTCCGAACCGGCACGGACTCGGCGAGGGGAAGGAACTCCTCCCCGTCGAGACGCGTGAGATTCGCGACGGAGCGCACCGTACGCTCGTGCCAGAGGATCTCGTAGGGGAACGATGGGATGTCGCTCATGTGGATGCCGGCGCAGACGACAGTGCCGCCCGGCGCGAGTGCGCGAAGTGCCTCCGGGACGAGCTCGCCCACTGGGGCGAACACGATCGCAGCGTCCAGGTCGGAGGCGGCGGGATCGCCAACCGCGCCGGCCCAGTCCGCGCCGAGTGAGCGCGCAAGCTCCTGGGTCTCCGTGTCGCCCTCGCGAGTGAGGGCGTAGACGCGCCAACCCTGAGCCATCGCCACCTGGCAGATCAGGTGTGCCGAGGA
>DATFPJ010000089.1:0-2304 GCA_035264865.1 Solirubrobacterales bacterium | reverse complement strand
TGACGCTCGACGAAGTACATGGGCCGTCCGGCGATCTCGCTCCGGGTGGAGGTGGCCAGGGTGAAGATGCTGAACGCGATCAGACCCACGGCCGCACCGAGCATCAGGGGGTCGAGCCCGGTCAGGCTGAGCCGCTCGGTGAGCGACCGGCGCGGAGCGATGGTGAGAGCGGGCTTGGCGGCTTCCATCACTCGACCCCTCCCGCCGAGGCGGCTGCCGCGCCGCTCGCGCCGCCGGCGCTCAGCTGGAAGTAGCGCTCGAGGATCGCGCGGGCGATGGGGGCGGCCGACTCCACCCCGAACCCGCCGTGCTCGACCGTCACCGCCACCGCGATCTGCGGATCGCGGTACGGCGCGATGACGCTGTACCAGGACTGGTCCTCCTGGCCCTCCCCCCGCTCGGCGGTGCCGGTTTTGCCGGCGACGGCGAACGGGAACCCGCCCATCACCGGGAACGAGGTGCCGCCGGGCTCCATTGCCGCGCGCTCCAGCCCGCCGAGGATCACGTTCCTGGTCTCATCGGAGATGTTCAGGTGGCGCTTCGGCGGTGGCTTGATCCGCTCGACCGTCTTCCCGTGCAGGTCGACGACTCGGCCGCCGACATGCGGCCTGACGAGCGTCCCCCCGTTGGCGAGCGCCGAGTAGGCCCGGGCGAGCTGGAGGGGGGTCACCATCACGTCGCCCTGCCCGACCGCGAGGTTCACGTTGTCGCCCTGGTTCCAGGGCCGGTCGATGTAGGGGTTCTTGTGGCTGCGATAGACGCGGTTGCGCCAAGCGGGCGTCGGGATCAGTCCCGCGCTCGCGGCGGGAAGATCGATGTTCGGCTTCTCCCCGAGGCCGTACTTGCGCGCCCAGTCCTGGATCTGGCCGTGGTTGCCGCTGGCGGTCGCGTGAAGCCCGAGGCTGAAGAAGTAGACGTCCGAGGAGACCTGGAGCGCCGTGCTCATGTCGATCGGGCCGTTGGCCGCCCCGCCGGCGTTGTGGACCACCAGGCCACCGATGTCGAGCGAGCCGGTGTCGTTGAAGATCGTGCCGGGCGAGATCAGGCCGTCCTCTAGGGCGGCCGTCGCAGTGATCGGCTTGAACGCGGAGCCGGTCGGATAGCCGCCCTGATCCGCGCGGTTGACCAACGGGTCACCGGGCCGGCTCCCGAAGGCGTCGTACTGGGACTTGCTGTGGGGACGCGTGTAGAAGGACGGGTCATAGGTCGGATAGGACCCCATCGCCAGGATCGCCCCCGTGTGAACGTTCATCGCCACGAAGGCGCCGGGCAGTCCCTTCGCTTGCAGCGCCTGCTCTCCGACCTCCTGGAGTCCCGCGTCGAGCGTCAGCCTGAGGCTGTCGCCCGCCTGCGTAGGCCGGCTGCCGAGCACGCCCCTGGGGCGCCCGAGTGCGTCGACCTGGATCCGCTGGCCGCCGGCGATGCCCCGCAGGAAGCGGTCGTAGGTGTACTCCACGCCGGACTGGCCGACGATGTCGCCGGGCCTCACGCCGCGATAGCGCGGCAGCTTGAGCTGCTTCGGGCTGACCTGTCCGACGATGCCGAGGATGTGCGCCGCCAGGTCGCCCTGCTTGTACTGCCGGGCGTAGGTGCGCTCGACGCTGACGCCGGGGAACCGCTCGCTGTTCTCGAGGAGATAGAAGAGGAGCTGGCGGTCCAGCCCCTGGCGCAGCACGACGGGATAGCCGGCGTACTGCGGGGTGGCGCGGACCCGGCGGCGGATGTCGCGCAGGGAGAGGCCGAGCAGGTCGCCGAGCCTCTCGAGCTCCTGGTGTCGCTCGCCGCGGTCCTTGGGCAGGTCCGAGGGGCGCAGCTGGAGCGTCATCACCGTGCGGTTGTCGACCAGGACCTTGCCGTTGCGGTCCGTGATCTCGCCGCGCGGCGGCCGGACCCGGACGTCGAGGATGCCGTGGTCCTTCGCCAGGGCGCGGTAGTGCTCGCCGTCCAGGACCTGAAGCGACCAGAGCCGCAGGAGGATCGTCGCGAGCGCCGCGACGATCACGGCGCCGACGATCGCGATGCGGAGATTGAGCCGACTAGTCAGCCGCGGCGGGACGTCCTCGGGACGATCCAGGAGGTACATGGCCGCGTTTCCTCGTCAGCCCCCGGCGGTCAGTACCGCCTCCGTACGCGTGAGTTCTTCAGCGCGCGCTTGATCGCCTCGAACTCCTCGAGGGCCTGTCCCGATCCGGTGGCGACGCAGCTCAGCGGGGACTCGGCAAGACGAGCCGGCATCTGGCACTCCTGGCTCATCCGCTCCGCCATGCCCTGCAGCAGCGCCCCGCCTCCCGCCAGCGTCATCCC
>DATFPJ010000088.1:0-5782 GCA_035264865.1 Solirubrobacterales bacterium | reverse complement strand
GCCCGGCACCTGGGAGAGTCCCACCTGCCCTTTCGGCCCGAGCTGATCACAGTGGACGTCTCCTTCATCTCGCTCGCCAAGCTGCTGCCCTCGATCGTGCCCTGCGCGGCGGAGGAATTCGACCTCCTGGGACTGGTCAAGCCCCAGTTCGAGCTCGAGAAGGAGAGGGTCGGGAAGGGCGGAGTGGTGCGGGACGCGGCCGATCGACGCGACGCGATCCGGCGCGTCGCCGAGGCTGCCCGCGCCAAGGGGCTGGTGATCCGAGGCGTCGCTTCATCCAAGCTGCCGGGCCCGAAGGGGAACCGCGAGACCTTCGTCTGGGCCGCTCGCAGTGGGGAGGAGATCGACCTCGACGCTGCGATCGGGGAGGTCGAGCCATGACGCGAGCGATGCTGATCACCCACACCCATCCCGAGACCGCCTCGGAAGCGGTCGCGGCGGCGGCGGAGGCGGCGCAGGCCGCGAACGTCGAGCTGGTCGGCACACCCGACGAGCACGAGAAGCACGGCGCGGCCGCCAAGGGGATCGAGCGGGTCGCCGACGGCGAGCGGCCGGACGTCTGCGTCGTCCTGGGCGGCGACGGCAGCATCCTCTACGCGCTCCGGCGCTTCGCCGACACCGACGTGCCCGTCTTCGGCATCAACTTCGGGACGATCGGCTTCCTGGCGGCGGTCGAGCGCGAGGAGCTGAGCGAGGGCCTTCGCCGCGCCTTCGAGGGCGACTACGAGGTGATGGACCTGCCCGCCTTCCGCGTCACCCTCCCAGTCGAGCGCCCGGTGGCGCTCAACGACGTCAGCTTCGTCCGCCGCCCGCACGGGCGAGTGGCGGAGCTCTCCTACGCGATCGGGGACGAAGAGGTGGGCAGCGTGCGCTGCGACGGCCTGGTCGCGGCCACGCCGGCCGGATCCACGGGCTACAACCTCGCCAACGCCGGCCCGATCCTGGCCTGGGGCGTGAAGGGGTACGTGGTCAGCTTCATCGCACCGCACACCCTCGCTGCCCGGGCGCTGGTGGTGGCACCTGGCGACGCCCTCGTCGTTCGTAACGCCGCGGGCCGCGAGCCGGTCGAGATCTCGCTCGACGGGGAGGACGCCGGCGACCTCGAGCCGGGCGCCGAGCTCGAGATCCGCTTCGAGGAGTCGGTCAGCAAGCTCGCCCAGCTGCAGGGCGCGAACTTCTACCACCGCATCCGCGAGAAGTTCGGGAAGCTCGCATAGCACGGGCCGGCAGGCCCTATTTGCCAGACTGCCGGTCGTGGAGCGGAAGTGGTGGAGCCTGCTGGCGGTTTGCCTGGCGACGTTCATGTTGCTGCTCGACATCACCGTCGTCAACGTCGCGCTGCCCGACATCCAAAAGGAGCTCGACACCGATCTGACCGGCCTGCAGTGGGTCGTTGACGCGTACACCCTTACCCTTGCCGCCTTCACGCTGACCATGGGCGCGCTCGCCGACCGTTTCGGCCGGCGCCGGCTGTTCGTGATCGGGGTCGGGATCTTCACGCTGGCTTCGCTGCTCTGCGGGCTGGCGACGAATGCCACCTTCCTGCATCTGGCGCGCGGTCTGCAGGGCATCGGCGGTGCGGCGATGTTCGCGACCTCGCTGGCGCTGATCGCCCAGGAGTTCCAGGGACCTGAGCGGGGCACCGCGATCGCGGCTTGGGGAGCGACGATCGGCGGCGCGGTGGCCGTAGGGCCGCTGGTGGGTGGTGCGCTCACCGACGGTTTCGGCTGGGAGTGGATCTTCTTCGTGAACGTCCCGATCGGAATAGGCACGGTGATCCTGGCCGAGACACAGGCGGGCGAGTCGCGCGATCCCGACGCCAGGCGTGTCGATTCGGCCGGCCTGGTGACGTTCTCCCTGGGACTCTTCGCGCTGATCTACGGGTTGCTGCGCGGCAACGCCGAGGGCTGGTCGAGCGGAATAATCGTCGCGTCGTTCGCTGTGGCGGCCGTCCTACTCGCCGCGTTCGTCCTCGTCGAGTGGCGCCAGGACCAGGCGATGTTCGACCTGAATCTGTTCCGTAAGCCCGCGTTCAGCGGCGTCTCGTTGGGGACCTTCGCGATCGGCGCCGGCATGTTCGCGATGTTCCTCTACATCACGATCTACATGCAGAGCGTGATCGGGATGACCCCGCTCGAGGCCGGGGTTCGTTTTCTGCCGCTGACCCTGTTCGCGTTCATCGTCCCGGCTGCGACCCGCAATCTCGTAGCGCGTATCCCCGCACGAGTGCCGCTGACGATCGGCCTGGCGCTGACGGGTATCGGTCTGCTGCTGATGCGCGGGGCCCAGCCCGACTCGGAGTGGACGACCCTGCTCGCCGGCTTCATGGTGAGCGGCTTCGGCATCGGGCTGTCGAATCCGTCGATCGCCTCCACGGCGCTCGGGGTGGTCCCGGCGGCGCGGTCGGGCATGGCCTCGGGGATCAACAACACGATGCGGATCGCCGGCGTCGCGACCGGGATCGCGGCGCTCGGGGCGATCTTCCAGAGCAAGATCACCGACTCGCTCCACGAGCTGCTCCCGCAGGCACCGAGCGGGTTCGCCGACGGGGTCGCCGCGAGCGGCACCCAGGCCGCGAGCCAGGCGCCGCCCCAGTTCCACGACCAGGCCGTCCACGCGGCGGGCATTGCCTTCACCGACGCCTTCAACGACATCCTCCTGATCGGGGCGCTGATCCTCTTCGCGGGCGCGCTTTGCGTCGCCGCCCTCGTGCGGCAGAGCGATTTCGTTCCTCACGGTCAGCCCGAGGGTGCGGTCGAGGCGGCTCCGGCCGCGTAGATCCGGCGGCGTCCACATATTCGGCGGCCACAAACACCGCCGCCGGATCTACCGCTCATGGCGAAGCCGGGGAATCCGTCGGGTTGGGTCATTAGAACGGGGAGCCGATGCTCCTCGAGCTCCGAATCGAGAACCTGCTGCTGATCGAGCGCGCCGAGCTGCGGCTTGGACCGGGCCTGAACGCGATCACGGGAGAGACCGGCGCGGGCAAGACGATCCTCGCGCACTCCTTCGACTTGCTGATGGGCGGCAAGGCCCGGCCGCAGATCGTGCGGCCCGGGGCGCCGGAGGCGTACGTCGAGGGGGTCTTCGAGGTGCCGGAAGGGCTGCTCGAGGATCCGGAGTTGGCTGAGATCGCTGAGCGGCTGCCCGAGGGCGCAGGCGAGCTGGTGCTCGGTAGGCGGGTGTCCGCTTCGGGCAGAACCAGCGCCTTCCTGGCCGGCCGCTCGGCGTCCGCCGCCGATCTGCAGGCACTCGGCCAGGGTCTGCTCGCCTTCTACGGCCAGCACGAGCACCGCAAGCTCACTCTGGCGAGCGCACAGCTCGAGACGCTCGACGGCTTCGCCGGAGACGAGCACCTGGCGAGACGGCGCGCCTACCGCGAGGCCCACGCCGACGTCCTGAGCCTCGAGCGCGAGCTCGCCGCGATCAGGGAGCGGGAGGGGGCGCGTGAGCGCGACCTGGACATCCTCCGCTACGAGCTCCAGGAGATCGAGGCAGCCGAGCCGGACCCGGCAGAGGAGTCCGAGCTCGTACCCGAGCGCGAGCGGCTCCGCCACGCCGAGGCGTTGCGCGAGGCGGCCACCCAGGCGCTCGCCGCGGTCTCCGCTGAGGACGGCGGCGCGGCCGAGGCGCTCGGGAGCGCCGAGGCGGCACTGGCGGCGCAGAGCGGCGTGGATCCCGAGCTCGACCGGATGCTGGAGACGACCACGGGACTGCGGGTCGAGCTCCAGGAATTGGCGGCGGAGCTGCGTGGCTACGCGGAGGGCATCGACGCGGAGCCCGGACGCCTCGAGCAGCTGGAGGAGCGCCTCGACGTCCTCGACCGCCTCAAGCGAAAGCACGGCGGCTCGATCGGGGCCGTGCTGGCGCATGCGGAGCATTGCCGCCGCGAGATCGATGCGATCGAGGGCGCGGGCGAGCGAACCGATGAGCTCGAGGCGGATCTGACGCGGGCGCTCACCCGCCGGACGGACCTTGCCGCGCAGCTCAGCGAGGTGCGGGCCAAGTCCGCTGCCAGGCTGGAGAGGCGGGTCACCAAGGAGCTCGAGCAGCTCGCCATGGGCGGCGCGAAGCTCGAGGTCGCCCTGGAGCCGCACCCGGACGGCTTCGGCCCGCTCGGCCAGGAGCGGGTCACGTTCAAGGTGGCGACGAACCCGGGGATGCCGGTTTCGCCGCTCCGTGAGGCCGCTTCCGGCGGGGAGCTTTCGCGCGTGATGCTCGCGCTCGCCGGGCAGGGGGCCCGGGGCGGCGCCCCGACTTACGTGTTCGATGAGATCGACGCCGGGATCGGCGGCAACACGGCGCGGGCGGTGGGGGAGAGGTTGCGCGCGCTCGGGGCCGAGCGGCAGGTGCTCTGCATCACGCACCTTCCGCAGGTGGCATCGCTGGCGGAGGAGCATTTCCGGATCGAGAAGAGCGCCGCGGGCGGCCAGTCGACCGCGACCGTCGAGCGCGTCGATGGCGACGCACTCGTCTCCGAGATCGTCCGGATGCTCGGGGCGGACGATGGAGACGAGGCCGCCGGCCGCCATGCCCGGCAGCTCCTGCAGGCCGCCTAGGCGGCCGCGGAAATAATCTCCAGGCGATGGCGATCGCCACCGCCACCGCTATTCGCGGAACCGCCAGGCTCGGCCGGCGCACGAAGGACCTGGTCAAGCGGCTCGGCCCGGACGACGTGGCCGTGATCGACCACCGCAATCTCGACCGGATCGCGGCGGAGGAGCTCGCCGGATGCGGCGTCCGTGCCACGGTCAACGCGGCGCCGTCCTCCGACGGCAGCTATCCGAACATCGGCCCGCTGACGCTCGTCCGGGCCGGGGTGCCACTGATCGACGCGGATCCGGATCTGTTCGAGCGGATCAACGACGGCGACGAGCTCGAGATCACCGGCGGGCAGATCCGCCGCGAGGGAGCGGTCGTGGCCGAGGGCCGGAGGCTCGAGGCCGAGCGGCTCGCCGGCGATCTCGACGCCCAGCGGGCTCGGCTCGACCAGGCCCTGCACGACTTCACCGCGAACACGATGGCCCACCTTCGCGACGAGGGCGGGCTCCTCTACGGGACGATCGACCTGCCGGAGACGCGCACCCGGTTCCGCGACCGGCAGGTGCTGATCGTCGTGCGGGGAATCGACCACGTGCGCGACCTCCGCGCGCTGCGGGCCTACATCGAGGACGTCAACCCGATCCTGGTGGGGGTGGATGGGGGAGCCGACGCGATCGTGCGCGAGGGCCTGTCGCCGGACCTGATCCTCGGCGACATGGACTCCGCTCGCGAGACCACCCTGCGAAGCAGCGCGGAGCTGATCTTGCACGCGTACCCCGACGGCGAGGCGCCGGGGGCCGAGCGTCTGCGGCGGCTCGCCCTGCCTCACACGGTGCTTCCCTCCGCGGGGACCAGCCAGGATGTCGCGATGCTCCTGGCCTTCGAGAAGGGCGCGTCCCTGATCGTCAGCGTAGGAGCCCACTTCAATCTGCTCGAGTTCCTGGAGCGCCGGCGCGGCGGGATGTCGTCCACGTTCCTCACCCGCCTGCGGATCGGGGAGACGCTGGTGGACGCCAAGGGCGTCAGCCACCTCTATCCGCCGCGCTAGCCGTGCTCAGGCGGACGAACTACCGCGGCAGGCCGGTCGCCTTCCCGCTCGGCGCGCTGCTGCTGGCCGCCGCCGTCGTGGCGCTGGCCCTGGATCAGAGCCGCTGGCTGGTCTTTCTCTGCGGCGTCGGCGGGCTCGGGGTGCTCGACGACCTCGTCGCAGACGGCGCGCGGGGGTGGCGCGGGCACGGCC
>DATFPJ010000087.1:0-20047 GCA_035264865.1 Solirubrobacterales bacterium | reverse complement strand
AGCGCTTCGAAGCGGGGGCGAGCGCCGGCTACGGTCGTACCTGGCGCGCGCCCGAGGACACCTGGGTCGGTGTCCTGCCGATCGGCTACGGCGACGGCGTGCGCCGCGGGCTGTCCAACAACGCCGAGATCCTGGTCGGCGGGCGCCGCTACCCGCTGGTCGGGACCGTCTCGATGGACAACGTCACCATCGACCTCGGCCCGGAAACGGACGTGGAACCGGGCGCGCCGGCGATCCTGATCGGGCGGCAGGGCACCGAGCGGATCCTCGCCGAGGAGGTCGCCGCCCGGCTCGAGACGATCAACTACGAGGTCACCTGCGGTGTCTCCTCCCGGGTGCCACGCGAGGTCCGCAAGTGACGCCTTCGCTCGATACGGCACTCGCCGCAGCGCCGGCGATCGCCGCCGCCCAGACGGCGCTCGAGGAGGAGAGCGATGGCGTCTGGATCGTCGGGGGCGCGGTGCGAGACGCCCTGCTGGACGTCGAGGTCGCCGATGCCGACCTCGCTGTGTCACCCGGCCGGGAGGAGGGAGTGGCGAGGGCGCTCGCCCGCGTGGCAGGCGGCTCGGCCTTCGCGATCTCCGAGGAGCACGCGACCTGGCGGGTGATCTCCTCGACAGGTGCGTGGCATCTCGACGTGGTGGCGCTGCGCGCGGAGACGATCGAGGCGGATCTCCGTGCACGCGACTTCACCGTGAACGCGATCGCCGTGCCGCTGTCCGGCGGCGATCCGATCGATCCGACAGGCGGGCGGGCTGACTGCCGGGCGCGAGTGCTCAGAATCGTCTCCGAGCGCGCCTTCCGCGACGACCCGCTTCGGCTGCTGCGGGCGGCGCGGATCGCGGCGCGGCACTCGCTCACCATCGACGAAGCGACCGCCGAGCTCGCGCGATCGGAGGCGAGCCATGCCGCCGACCCGGCCGGCGAGAGGCAGTTCGCGGAGCTCCGCGGGATCGTCGCCGGCCCGGATCCGCTGCGTGGAGTCGAGCTGATGGACGAGCTGGGGCTTACGGCGGTCGTCCTCCCGGAGCTCGCGGCGCTCCGCGGCGTGGTCCAGAACCCCAATCACCACCTCGACGTGCTCGGCCACACCCTCGCGGTGCTGGAGGAGTGGCTGCGCCTCGAGGGAGATCTGCCCGGCTTCGGGGGCGACCTCGCGCCGCAGATCGAGACGTTCCTCGCGGAGCCGCTCGCAGATGACCTCACACGGGCCGGCGCCCTGCGCTTCGGGGCGCTCTTCCACGATCTCGGCAAGCCGGAGACCCGCTCGGATACCGGTACCTACGTCACCTTCATCGGGCACGACGAGGCCGGGGCACGGATCATCGCGGGCATCTGCCGCCGCCTCAAGGTGAGCCGGCGCCTCGGCTCCCACCTCCAAGGACTCGCCCAGCACCATCTGCGTCTCGGCTTCCTGATCCACCAGCGGCCGCTGTCTCGGCGCGTGGTCTACGACTACCTCGCCGCCACCGACCCCGTCGCCGCCGACGTGACGCTGCTCAGCGTCGCCGATCGCCTCGCCGCCCGGGGGGAGGGGCCCTTGGCCAGCACGGAGATGGTCGAGGCGCACCTCGACCTCGCCCGCTCGATGCTCCGCGACGCGCTCGTCTGGCATCGCGAGGGAGCGCCGC
This sequence comes from Solirubrobacterales bacterium, assembly GCA_035264865.1. GTDB lineage: Bacteria > Actinomycetota > Thermoleophilia > Solirubrobacterales > 70-9 > DASUPK01. The sequence continues at coordinate 18,416 of DATFPJ010000087.1, read as the reverse complement.
GCCCTCCCTTGACCGGCGACGACCTCGCCGCGGAACTCGGCCTGGCGCCGGGACCCGAGATGGGGAGGGTGCTCGAGGAGCTCCGCGCGGCCGCCTTCGCCGGCGAGATCGGCGACCGGGGACAGGCTCTCGACCGTGCCCGCGAACTGCTCTAGACGCGACGAAGCTGATGCGGCTCCCCGGCACGCGGCTCGCACTCGTCTGTAGGCTCCGCCGCGGATGGCGGACTGCCTCTTCTGCGGCATCGTCGACGGCTCGGTCCCGAGCCAGACGATCGACTCGGACGACCGAACGGTCGCCTTCATGGACATCGCGCCCGCGACCCCCGGGCACGCGCTGGTGGTGCCCCGCCGGCACTCCGCGGACCTGCTCGAGATCGAAGCCGATGACCTCTCCGCGACGGTCCTCGCCGCGCAGCGCCTGGCCCGCCACATGAAGGACGTCCTCGACGCGGACGGCATCAACCTGATCAATGCCTGCGGTGCCGCCGCCTGGCAGACGGTCTTCCACTTCCACATCCATGTCGTGCCGCGCTACGAGGACGACCCGCTCAAGCTTCCGTGGGTCCCGGAGGAGGGCGACCAGAAGCAGATCGCCGAGCATGCGAGGGTGCTCCGAGCGTAGCGAGGAGCAAGCCGTTATATGGCGAAGCCATCACCCATAACGCTCGAGCGAGACGGGAACGTCGCCTCGATGGTCCTGTCCAATCCGCCCCTCAACCTGTTCGGCGACGACGCCTGGAGTGCCCTGATCCACTGCATCGACGAGGTCGAGGGCTCCGACGTCCGCGCCCTGGTCTGGCGCGCCGAGGGTGACATCTTCACGGGCGGCGTCGATGTCCAGAGCTTCCAGCGGGTGGTCGACGAGGGCGGCCCGGCGGAAGCGTTCGGCTCGCTGATCCCCGTCGTTCGCAGGCTCGAGGCGCTGCCGATCCCGACTCTGGCGCTTGTGCACGGCCTCTGTCTGACGGCCGGACTCGAGATCTCGCTCGGCTGCGACGTGATCTGGGCCACCGAGTCCGCCCGCTTTGGGCTGGTCGAGGCGGTGGTCGGGCTGACGCCCGGCGCCGGTGGCACACAGCGGATGGCTGAGCGAGCCGGGCCGGCGCGCGCCGCAGAGTTCGTGATGAGCGGTGGCCTCTACGACGCGGCAACGCTCGAGCGCTGGAACGTGGTCAGCCGCGTGGTCCCCGACGACCAGCTGCTCGAGAAGGGGATGAAGTTCGCGCACCGCCTCGCCGACGGCCCGACCGTCGCGCATGGCGCGACAAAGCGGATCATGCGCGCCTTCCGGGCCGGCGGCGTCGACGCCGCCGACGAGACCACACCCGAGGTCTTTGCCGAGCTGTTCGCCTCGGAGGACCTGCAGAACGCCGTCGCGAGCTTCCTGAAGGACGGGCCGGGCAAGGCGACGTTCGAAGGGCGCTGATCGCCCAGACACGGCGATCCGACCCGCTACCCTGCCCGGTCGCAGATGGCGAAGGAAGAGAAGATCGAGATGGAGGGCGAGATCACCGAGGCGCTGCCCAACACGATGTTCCGCGTCAAGTTGGACAACGACCACGAGGTCCTCGGCCACATCTCGGGCAAGATGCGCCGCCACTACATCCGCATCCTCCCCGGGGACCGGGTGAAGATCGAGCTCTCGCCGTATGACCTCGATCGCGGCCGTATCACGTACCGTTACAAGTGATGCGAGCCCTCAAGGCCACCCTCGTTGCGCTGCTCGTTGCCACGCTGGGTCTCGCCGTATTCGCCGGCGTCGCGGCCGCGGGAACGAAGAAGAAGACCGCCGTCGCCTACTTCAGCGGTAGCCCGAAGTTCAACAAGGCGCGCAAGGTGACCGCGAAGGGGACGCTCAACACCGCGCCGGCCTGCAAGTCGAGCCGCGGCATGCGCCTGCAGCTCCTGAACTCCGCCGGCATCGTGATCGCGGTCCTGGACGGCTCGACCAGCGATGCGAGCGGGAACTGGGTGCTCTCCGGCCAGCTGCCGGAGAGCCTGCCTGCCGGAACCAACTCGGTTCGGGTGAAGGCGACCAAGCGGACTGCGGGCAAGTTCTTCTGCAGGGCGGGAGTCTCGTTCCCCGTCGCGGTCCCGGTCACCTGACCGGAACCTTTTTCCTTCCCGCCGCCTACTCAATTATGATTAGTCCCCTAATGGGGCTGAGGGGCACGAATCGGATGGTCGCTGTGCTCGTCGTCGTCGCGGTCGCGCTCGTCCTGCTGTTCTGCGCGATCGTGCTCTCTACGCAGCCGGCTCAGATCTAACCGAGGTAGGAGGACGCGGCGCCGGGATCCGGATCCGCCAGCTCGGCGATCAACGACGACCAGCCGAAGTCGACGGCGCCCAGGCCTTCGCCGCTCGTCGGCTCGTAGAACTCGCGCAGTCGCTGCTTGGCCACGGCGTCGGAGAGCCGCTTGGACATCTCCATCGACTCGGGGTCGTAGCCGAGGCGCAGCAGGCCCAGCCAGATCAGCCATGCCGAGTTGATCCAGGTTGGTCCGCGCCAGTAGAGCCGCCGCAGGAGGCCCTTCCACCTGCGCGGCTCGAAGCTCGGCTCCTGCGCCGACACCGAGGTTGGCGGGAACCGGAGCCAGTAGCGGCGCGTGTCGAGCAGGTGCTCCTCGACGAGGCGGCGCCCGATCGCCTCCGGCAGGTCGGGCAGCGCGAGCGGGGCGAGGGCGGACCAGGTGGAGATCCCGATCCTGCGGTCGCCGTCGGCGTCGTCCGTGTGCTCCGGATGCGCGAGCTTCCCGCGCGCAAGGTCGAGAAAGAGCCCGCGCCGCTCGTCCCAGAGGCGATCGACGATCGCCGGCGTAATCGAGGGCTCTCCGGCGGCGAGTCGGGCGAGGCACCAGAGGACGTTGACGACGACCTCGCACATGAGCGGGCCGCCGGCCTCGGCGATCCGCCGGATGTCCCAGCCGAGCCGGCGGTTGTGCGCGATCAGGAAGGGGAAGAGCGGGCGGGCGTGGGCCCGGAGGCCCCAGACCGGGTCGAACTTTGGCGAGGAGTCGAGCCCGGACTCGTCCGGCTGGCAGATCCAGATCAGGCCGTCCCCGTCTAGATCGCGGTTGGCCTCGAGCCAGCGATGGTGTGCCGCGATCCGCGGTTCTGACGCGGGGTCGCCGACGGCGATCCGCCAGGCCCAGGCGAGCAGCGGGGGCTGGATCGTCGAGGTGTTGAGCGCGTCGCCCGAGGCGACGTTGTAGGTCCAGCGCCGCTGCCAGTCCACATGCTCGTGCCAGAAGAGGGTGTGGCCGATGAAGCCGTCCTCGGAGCTACCGGCGAGCAGACTGCGCAACTCGCTCTCGGCACGGGCGCGATCGAAGCGCCGCCAGACGATCGCGTGGAAGCAGGAGTCCCAGTACCACTGCCACGGGTAGTGCCCCGGGCTCGGACGCGAGTAGCCATACGGGATCCCGTCGCGCTCTCCCTCCGTCCAGTTGCCGCGCAGGGTTTCCTCGGCGATGCGGAGGACCTGCCGGCGCTGCTCGTTGGTGACGACCGTCGGAACGGCGCTCATGCCGTCATCCGGCGCATCCCGCGCAGCGCGAAGAACGTGAGGATCGCCGCCAACCCAAAGAGCGCGACCAGGCCCGGCCAGGTGTCGGACCAGGTGACCGGTCCGACGAACCCCTGGCGCGCGGCGTCCACGACCTGGGTGACGGGGTTGTACTTGGCGACTGTCTGGAGCCAGCCGGTGAGGAGGTGCCGGGGCGCGTAGGCGGTGGTGGTGAGCACCGCGAGCAACATCCCCATCTGCATCAGCGGGGAGGCGGCCTGCGTCTTGAAACGGAGCGCCAGTGAGGTGCCCCAGGTCGCTGCGACGACGGCCATTCCCATCACCAGGAAGAGCGCGATCAGCAGGCCGAGCAGGCCCGGCCAATGGACTCCGACCGCGAAGCCGACGATCAGCAGGAAGGTCGCCGGGAGGAGGGAGCGGAGGCTGGCCGACAGCACCAGTCCCGCGAGCAGCACTGGGCGTGGGGCCGGAGAGGCGAGCAGCCGGTCGAACCACCCCTGCTCGATGTCCCGGGCGAGGTTGACTCCGGTGGCCGCCCCCGTGAACCCGGCTCCCTGCAGCATGCTGACCGGGATCAGGAAGCTCTGGTAGCTGTCGGTCGTGAAGCCGGGAAGGAGGGTGAGGCTGCCGAACACGCTGGTCAGGCCGAGGAAGAAGATCGTCGGCGCGAGAACCCCCGGGATGGCCGCGCCGGGCACGCGGAAGATCTCGTTGAGGGCCCGCCGCACCAGAGCGCGAACGGTGGCGATCCACGCTCGCCAGTTCACAGGCCCCTCCTCACTCGACCGCGCAGAGCGAGGCGGCACAGGACGAGTCCGAGGATCCCGACGCCGATGATCGAAGCCACGGCCTTGAGCTCAGTGCTGAGCGACCAGTCGGCGATGATCGGCTCACGGATGCCGTTGACGACGAAGCTGAGCGGGTTGTACTGCGCGACCCAGCCGGCGGGGTCAAGCATCAGGTTCGCCGGGAAGAAGGCGTCGGAGAGGAACATGATCACGAAGACCAGCGGGAAGATCCCCTGGACCACGCTCGCGCTGTTCGAGCGAAGCGCGATCGCGGCGCCGATGGTGCCGAACGCGATGGCGGCCGCGGCGACGAGGCCGACGATCCAAATCGCCGCGAGCACGCCCTCGTTGATGCTCGCGCCGAACACCAAGCCGAGCACGAGGAAGTAGAGCGCGATGAGCCCGCCGAGGGCGCCGGTCGCCGCCAGGCGCCCGAGCACCACTGCGTAGCGCGAGATCGGCGCGGCGAACAGGCGGTCCGTGAAGCCCATCTCGATGTCGATGGCGAACGCGATCGCGCTGGAGTTGCCCGCGAAGAGAACCGACTGGACGATCGCTCCGGCGAGCATGAACGAGAGGAAGCTGTTGACGTGGGGGAAGCCGGGCAGGTTCACGGCGTTGCCCGCCCCCGCGGTCTGAATGGCCAGCAGCGCCGTCGGGATCAGGACGAGTGGCGCGATCAGCTGCGGCCGGCGCATGGTCTGCTTGATCGAGCGCTTGCCGAGTGCCGCGACGGCGCGCGCGTTTGCGGCGAGCTCCCCTGCCGGCCGGTGGTGATCTGCCGTGGTCGCCTCTATGGGGCCGTCTCCATCTCGCCCGTGTCCTCCTCTTGGGAGCCCTCGAGGTGCTGCCCGGTCTTCTGGACGAAGACGTCGTCGAGGCTCGGCTGCACGAGGTCGAGGGACTCGACCTGGAGACCCTCCTGGTTGAGCGCGACCACGATCGGACCGACCTCGGAGCTCCCGTGCTCGAGCTCCACCATCAGCGTGCCGTCGCGGGCGGGCAGCGGCCGGCCGAACCGCGCGAGCACCTCCTCCGCGAGCCGCTCCTTGCCTGCCTGCTCGACCAAGGAGAGCTCGAGGTGCGGCCGGCCCACCTCGGCCTTGAGCGCCCGCGGAGTTCCCTCGGCGACCAGCAGCCCGCCCGAGATGATCCCGACGCGGTCTGCGAGCTGGTCGGCCTCCTCCAGGTACTGCGTGGTCAGGAAGACCGTCGTGCCGAGGCCGTTGAGCTGGCGGACCTCCTCCCAGATCGCCTTGCGGCTCACCGGGTCCAGCCCGGTGGTGGGCTCGTCGAGAAAGAGGACCTCGGGCAGGTGCACGAGCGCGGCCGCGAGATCGAGCCGCCGGCGCATCCCCCCGGAGTAGGTGCCGACCCGCCGGTCGGCGGCGAGGGTGAGGCCGACCCGGTCGATCAGCCAGCTGCCGCGCTTGCGGCCCTCCTCCCGCGAGATGCCGTGGAGAGTGGCCTGGAGCTCGAGCAGCTCACGGCCCGTCATCAGCGGGTCGAGCGCCGCCTCCTGGAGAGCGACGCCGATCTTCCTCCGCACGGCGCCGGGATCGGCGGCCACGTCGTGACCGGCGACGATGGCGCGGCCGCCGGTCGGCCGCAGCAGCGTGGTCAGCATCCGCACCGTGGTCGTCTTGCCGGCGCCGTTCGGGCCGAGGAAGCCGTAGATCTCTCCCTCCGCGACCTCGAGATCGACCCCGTCGACGGCCTTGATGCCGCCCTCGAACTCCCGCGCGAGCTGCTGCGTTTCGATGGCCGCCACGGTCAGGGCAAGATAGCCAGCGCCCCCGCTCGAGCCCGGAGGCCGGTCACAGAGCGCCGGCTCAAGCCGATCGGTTCGCGCTAAGGCGCTGGTCCGACAGCCCGGCGGCTCGAGGCTGACCAGCTACCCGGCGAGACTAGGGTTCGCGGCGTGAGGACCATATCCGCGATCGACAGGGTGCGCGGTTTTCTGGATCGGGTCCTGTTCCCGGAGGCCCCCTTTCCACCGCGGATCACGACGCGCCGCGCGCTGGTTTGCGCTGGCATCGCCGTCCTGTGCATCGCGATCCAGCTCATACGCATGTGGTCCAGCGTGCCGCTTGACTCGATATGGGCCGAGGACGGCCGCACTTGGCTGACCGACGCACTGACCCGGGGAGTCTTCGACGCCCTGACTACGACATGGAACGGGTACCTGCAGACCAGCTCCCGCCTCGCCGCCGAGCCGGTCGCGCTGCTGCCCGTCGCCTGGTTCGCCGCCGCGATGGCGATCTGCGGTGCGGCTATCGTCACCGGCTGCGCGTTTCTCGTTTGGCGGGCGAGCGCGGGCCACATCGAAAGCCCGGGACTGCGCGCCGCCCTCGCCGCGATGGTGGTTCTTCTTCCCGTCGTCGGCGTCGAGACACTCGACAATGTCACCAATTCGATCTGGTTCGTACTGTTCGCGAGTTTCTGGGTCCTCTTGTGGCGCCCGAGGACCTTCGCGCGTGCCGCGGCGGCCGCGGGCTTCATCTTCGTTGCCGCGCTCAGCAACGCCGCGATCGTAGTCTTCGCTCCCCTCTGGCTCTTGCGGTTGATCGCACTCCGGGATCGCCGTGACGGGATCATCGTTACCGGCTTTGCCGTCGGCACTGCAGTCCAGCTTGCCTTCTCATGGAACGCCCCGGCAGTAGGCGAGGGGGACACGCACCTGGACCCCTTCAAGGCGGCCCTATTCTCGCCGCACTGGGACTGGAGCCTGGTGCCGGCGTACGCCCAGCGCATCGTCGGCGGCGCGGTTGGAGGGCAGCGGATCAACGCCTTCCTATGGGTGAACCTTGGCACTGGACTGGAGGTCGCGATGGGCGCCGCCCTGCTTTTCTTCGCCGGCTTCTCGCTCTTCGGCGCCTCACGGACCCGCGTCGTCGTGCCAATCATCATCGCCGCATCACTGGGCTTGTTCCTCGCCACCGGGTACCGACGTTGGTTTCTGTTCGGTATGACGTTCGCATGGCCTCACGGCAGCTCGAACACGAGTCAAGCCCATTACATGGTCACCCCGACCCTGCTCCTGCTGAGCGCGCTGTTCGTTCAGCTCGACGCCCGCCCACGGCTCGTTTCGCTTGGCGCGTGGAGCAAATTGCGTATAGGCGCCGTGCTGGCCGTATTTCTCGCCGCGTTCGTTTCGTTCGACGTCGGCGAGTCGGACATACGCGGGTCACCCACTTGGTCCGGGGCGGTTGATGCCGGTCGCGCGACCTGCCGCCAGACCAATGCCGCCGCCGTGGAGCTGCCGATTGCGCCGCACACCAGCGCTGTTCGATATCGGGCCCGCATCCCGTGCAGCGAGTTGGCGCAGTCCTCGATGGGCGCGACAGCTGCCCGCACCAGCGGCGACGCGCCTCGTCGCCCTCGTCAAGCGAATTAGGTTCCGCCTTCCATGCAAACTGGGGCTTTCTCGGCCGACTACGAGACGATCCGCACGGCACTCGATCCCTCGGCCCCGGCCTCCTCGCGCCGCTCCCGCACCCGGGCGACCACGGCCCTTGGCGGTGGCGGCAGGCGGCCGTCCGTCGAGAGCCACGAGCCCGCCAGGATCAGGAGGAGGCCGGCGATCGCGCCCGCTCCCGGGCTCTCGCCCAGGACGATCACGCCGAGCGCCACCGCCACCACCGGGTTGATGTAGGTGATGATCGAGGAGCGGCCCGCGCCGACCTCAGCGATCAGGACCATCAGGATCACGAAGGCGGCGGCCGTGCAGAGTACGCCGAGGACGATGATCGAGATCAGGGCATCGGCGGCCGGAACCGAGCCGGGCAGCGTGGCCAATCCGAATGGTGTGAGCAGCATGGCGGCGACCCAGAGGCTTATGGCCATCGTCGCGAACGGGTCGAAGGAGACGAGCTGGCGCTTGATGATCAGCGGGCCAGCCGCATAGCCGAAGGCGGCGAGCAGCACTGCAGCGGCGCCGAGAACCTCTGCCGTGCGTCCGCTCAGGTCGATCCCGACCAGCGCAACCACGCCGGCCAGCCCGATCAGCATCCCGGTCAACCGCTTCGGGGTGGGCCGTTCGGTGTGGTCGAACCGCAGGGCGAGCAGCGCGATCAGCAGCGGGACGGTCGCGATCACGATCGCCGCGACCGAGGAATCCACCTCCTGCTCGCCGGCGGCGATCAGCGGAAAGGGAAGAGCCATCTCGGCGACCGCGTACGCCGCGATCCAGCGCCAGGGCCCGCGGCGCAGCATCTCGCCCGTCTGTTGCGGGGAGAGCGCCGTCAGCAGGCACGCGCCGAGCACGAGCCTGGCCCAGGAGAGGAAGAACGGAGAGATCCCGTCGTCGACCGCGACCTTGATGAAGAGGTAGGGCACGCCCCAGATCACGGAGAGTGCCGCAAACGCGATCCACGCTCTCCTGTTCATCCGATGCTGGATGTCATCCGGATCGCGTGGACTCCGATCTCGCCTCGTCTCCGCGCCTCGACGTTCCATCGCTCCCAGGCACGCTCGAGGAAGGCGCCCGAGGCCGGTCTGCCCGGGTCCGCGATCAGGGCCTTCGGCGCGAGGCGTGGCAGCAGGGCGAGCAGCCGGGCGACGGACGGCCGCTCGTAGAGGACGTCGGCGGCGAGCACGAGGTCGAAGGGCCCCTTGTCGACCAGTTCATCTGTGGCCGACCAGTCGACCACCGCGGTCTCCAGCTCGACCCCGTTCAACTTCGCGCTGCGACGGACCAGGTCGAGCGCGTCGGGGTCCGCGTCCGTGGCGAGCACGGTCGCGCCCCCTCTGGCGGCCGCCAGGCTGGGCGCTCCCAGCCCGCAGCCGAGCTCGACGACCGACGAGCCCCCGAGCGGCATGGCCGCCACCTCGCGTGCAAGTGCCACGCCGCTTCGCCAGAGCACGGACCAGTACGGCGCCACCGGCGCCCATTCGACCTCGCGGTCGTCGGGCAGCTCGGCGGCTTCCCGCGGCTGCAGGACGGTCAGCGGGCCGCCCGGAAGCTCGACGGTCTGCCGGATCAGCTGATCCTCCATCCGCCGAACTTACGAGATCGCGGACGCCAGCCGGATTTCAGGCGACGGCCGCGGGGCGGAGCTCGACGAACTCGCGCTCCGTGGCACGCTCCAGCGCCTCAGCCGCGTCGAGCAGCATCGCGTCCGACCCCCAGGCGCCGAGCAACTGCAGCGCGATCGGCATGCCGCCGTCGAGCCCGACCGGGACGCTCACGCCGGGCACACCGCTCAGATTGGCGAGGACGCCCTGACGGGCGTTCGCGGCGTCGGCCGAGATCGGGCCGCTGGGCAGCTCGATGGTCGGATTCTCGAGAGGCGGCGCGCCCGCCGGCACGGTGGGCCAGGCGAGGACGTCGACGTCGTCGAAGAGCTCCGCGACCCCCCGGCGGATCCGGGTGCGGGCGGCGACGGCGCGAGCGGTCAGCGTGGCCGGAAGCACGGCTCGCAGCTTGAGCACGCCGCGGTTGATCACGCTGAGCTCGGGGCTGAGGGAATTCAGGTTCGCCGCCGTCAGCCGCCCAGCCTCCTCCGACTGAGCGATCAGCAGGGCGGCGGGCAGGATCAGCTCCTGGTCGGGCAGCTCGACCTCGACCAACTCGCCGCCAACCGACCCGCGCAGCGCCTCGAGCGCGTGCTCGCAGGCCTCGCGGACGCCTTCCACGCAGTCGGTCCAATAGGGCTCGCGCGCCACGCCGATCCGCAGCGGGCCGACCTGGCCGGCTGCCAGCTCTTCCTCCTCGAACAGGGCCGAGGCCAGCAGGCGGCAATCGGCGGCGTCGCGGCAGAGCGGACCGGAGATGATCGTCTCGGTGTTCGGGATGTGGTGGCCATCCATCGCCGAGCGCCCGAAGGTGGGTTTCAGGCCGGTGAGCCCGCAATAGGCCGCGGGGTAGCGGATCGACCCGAGACCGTCGGCACCGACCGCCCCCGCGACCAGGCCGCCCGCGACGGCCGCACCCGGCCCGCTCGAGGACCCGCCCGGGCAACGGTCGAGGTCCCAGGGGTTGTGGGCTGCGCCGTAGAGGGAGGTGTTGCCCGTGCTGCTCGAGCCGAGCTCGTGCATGTTCGCGACACCGGCGATCACCGCGCCGGCGTCGCGCAGTGCCCGGTACGGGCCGGACTCGCCGGGCTCGAGGTGGACTCCCGGAACGCTCGCCGCGCCGACCGTCTCCGCCCGCCACGGCAGCGGCCACTCGTCCTTGATCAGCACCGGGACGCCGCGCAGCGGTCCCTCTGGCGACTGCTCGAGCATCGCGCGCGACTCCTCCGGGAAGGTCGCGACGACGGCATTCAGGTCGGGATTTCGCTCCTCGATCCGCGCCAGGCAGTCGTCGAGCAGCTCGGCCGGATCGAGATCCCCCGATAAGATCCGGAAGGCCTGCTCTCGCAGCGGCAGGTCAAGGGCGCTCATCGAGGCGGAGCCTGGGAGAGGTCCAGGTGAAGCTCGGGCTCCACCTCGTCGAGGTCGGCGTCGCGGAGCTGCTCCATGCCTGGCTCGTAAAGCGACCAGACCCCCGACATGACCATCCGCTCGGTCTCGTCGGCCTCGATCCCGAACAGCTCGAGCGCCCGCTCCAGATAAACCTCGAATGCCGATCCGGCTTCCACGGGGACGAACCCTACTCGTGGGGCGGGCACCGCCGCCTTGCAACGACCCCCGCAACCCTCCCCCAAAAGCCGTGTTCAATGAAGCCCATGGGCCCGCACGCTCACGCTCACGCACGCCTGCACAAGCTGTCGGTCGCGACGGCGGTCGCAGTCTTCGTGGCCGCCCTGGCGGCACTGATCGGGACCGGCCTCGCCGGAGCCGCCCCGCGCGTCACCGTCCTCGGCGCGGCCGCCCCTGCGACCCCTTCCTGTCCGACCGGCTGCCAGGCGGTCGGCAAGACCACCGGATTCCAGACTTCGATCTCCGGCCAGCGGAACCCGTTCGTGGTTCCGTTCCGGGGACGGATCGTCGCCTGGTCCATCAAGACCGGGGCTCCGAGCACGAAGCCGAACCCCGACAACGACAACCAGAGCGACTACGACTTCTTCACCAAGACCTTCGGCGGGGCGCCCAAGGCGCGGATCTCGGTCCTCAAGCCGATCATGAAGCAGATCCGCGCGGGCCACCGGATCTACAAGCTCAAGTCGCAGTCGCCGGTCGAGGACCTCTCGGGCTTCCTCGGACAGACCACGACATTCACCCTCGAGACGCCCCTCCGCGTGAAGCCGAACAACGTCGTGGCGCTGACCGTGCCGACCTGGGCGCCGGCGTTCGCGATCAACCAGGCGGCGAACACGAAGTGGCAGGCGAGCCGCAAGCGCGGCAAGTGCAACGACACCGCCGACATCCTCGCCGGGACTCCGCAGGAGTCCGTCGGCAGCCAGCGCTCGTATGGGTGCCGCTACACGACCGCCCGCCTGCTCTACTCGGCGACGGTGGTCGCCGACCCGAACCAGGCTCCGCCGAAGAAGAAGAAGAAGAGGTAGGCGCCCCTCAGAGCCGCTGCAGCGAGGCCGTTACCCGCAGGCCTGCGGGTTCTCCTCGCACTGCCTCTCGAACGACTCCTGCGGGCTTCCCGGCGGAGGCGGCACGTCGTTGGTCTCCGAGTCGGGAAGGTTCGGATTGCCCTTGTTCTGGTTGCCGCCGCCATTGGGCTTGCCGGTTGTCGTCGTCGCCGGGGCGACCGTGGCCGCCGGTGCGCTGGTGGTCGTGCCGAGCGGCGAGGTGATGGCCGGAATCGAGACGCTGGGCGTGCTGGTCTCCTCGCCGGAGTCGTCCGAGCCGCAGCCCGGGACCGCGATGGCGAGGATCGCGGCCAGCACGGCGATGGGACGGATCACGACGATCCGTCGAGGGCCGGCTGGCGCAGTCCGCAGTAGGGGCAGTCGCTGACGTCCAGCCCGATCAGCTGATCGCAGCGCCTGCATATGCGCAGGTTCTCCGGGGCTCTGACCAGGGCCGACTCGGACGGAGCGAGCGGCAGCGTCGCCGCTACGACCCGCATCTCCTCGCCGGTCTCACGGTCGACGTAGACGCCGTCGGCGCTGGCCTTCGCCAGGGCTTCCCGCCCGGAGGCGGGCGCTCTCAGCCGGTAGGTCTGCTCGGAGTTCTGCATCGGCGCGCACCTTACCCGAGGCCCCGAATACCGTGCTCCCAATGCGCGTCCTGATCTTCCACGGGTACCTGCTTCGCGGGACGGGGAGCAACGTCTACAACGCGAGCCTGGCCCAGGCCCTGGCTCGGCAGGGCCATGAGGTCCACCTCTTCTGCCAGGACCGGCGGGCCGAAGAGCTCCACTGGGTTCGCGAGAGCCCGGACATCACGGTGCACGTCCCCGACATCGGCGGCCTGCTCCCGGTCTTCGTGGCGGACCGCTACGAGGGATTCGAGGTGAAGACCTTCCCCGAGCTCAGCGATGAAGAGCTAGACAGCTACCTGGAGTCGAACGTGTCGGCCGTCCGGGCCGTCGTCGAGGAGTTCGGCGAGCCCGACGCCGCGCTCGCGAACCACCTGGTCATGGGACCGGCGATCCTCGCCCGGGCCGGGCTGCGGTTCGCGATCAAGGTGCACGGCTCGGACCTCTCCTACACCGTGCGGCCGCATCCCGAGCGCTTCGTGCCGTACGTGCGCGAGGGCACGGACGCCGCTGCCGGGATCCTCGCCGGCTCCTCACACACGGCGGGGGCGCTCTTCGAGACCGTCCCCGGTCCCGGCCTCCGCGAGCGAACCCGTCTCGGCCCGCCCGGCGTCGACGTCCACCGCTTCCGCCCGCATCCTCCTGACGAGGCTCTTCGCAACGTGCAGCGGCTGGCCGCCGGCCTCGAGTCCGAGATTGCGGGGGAGGGCGGCGATTCCTTCCAGCGCGACGGCCCCGCGATCGCCCGGTCCCTCCGCGCCTGGTCACAGGGCGACCCGCGCGTCCTCTTCGTCGGCAAGCTCCTCGTCAGCAAGGGCGCCGACCTGCTCGCGGCGGCCTGGCCGCTCGTCCACCGCGGGCAGGTAGCGGGCGGCGCGGCCTCACCGCGACTTCTCTTCGTCGGGTTCGGCGCGTTCGAGAGCGGGCTCCGCGAGCTGATCTCGGCGCTCGACGCCGGCGACCTCGATGCGGCGCTCGCCGTCGCCGCCCGAGGCCGAGGCTACGAGGATCAGCATCAACGGCGGCCACAAACACCGCCACCGAATCGACCGCTCCCGATCCTGACCGCCTTCCTCGAGGACCCCCCGGACGGCTACGCGGAGTCAGCGCGCGCGGCGGCCGGCACGATGCTGATCGGCGGCCGGCTCGAGCACGACGAGGTCGCGGACGTGATGCCCGCCGGCGACACCTTCGCGATGCCGAGCACCTGGCCCGAGGCGTTCGGGATGGTCCCCGCCGAGTCGGCCGCCTGCGGCGTCCCGCCGGTCTCCGCGGACCACTCGGGGATGCGCGAGGTGGCGCAGCTGCTGGCGCAGGCGGTGGACCCCGACCTCGCGCGGCTGCTGAGCTTCCCGGTGGCCCACGATGCGATCACGCAGCTCGCCGACCGGCTGAATGGTTGGCTCGAGCTTCCGGATGAGCGGCGGCGGGCCACCGGCCGGGCGCTCGCCGAGCGCGTCGATCAGCTCTGGAGCTGGGAGGGCGTCGCCCGGACGGTCATAGCAGCTTCGCGCGGTCAGCTCGCGGACCTACCCAGGGTCGCCGACTGATCCCTGAATAGAATGCCGCTCTCCATGCGGGGCGTTCCGATTGCCAAGCTGATCGTGGCCATCGTCGTCCTCACCGCCGTCACCTCGGTGATCATGCTGATCCCGAACTGGAACGGCGAGGGGGCCTCGACGGCCGCGCCGAAGATCGACACGCTGCTCGACGTGATGATCGTGCTGTCGTCGTTCGTCTTCTCGATCGTCATGGTCATGCTCGTCTACTCGGTCTGGCGCTGGCGTGCCCGCCCCGGCGACGAGTCCGACGGCGCGCCGATCCACGGCAACACGCGCCTCGAGATCGCCTGGACCGTGATCCCGACCGTGATCGTGCTCTTCGGGGCGATCTACTCCTGGATCACGCTCTCCGACATCGAAGCCCACGACCCCGACCGGATGGTGGTCGACGTCTACGGCCAGCAGTACGAGTGGCACTTCAACTACCCCGAGCAGGGGGTCACCTCGCGCGAGCTCCACGTGCCGGTCGACCGCCAGGTCGAGTTCCGGCTGCACACGTTCGACGTCCTCCACTCGTTCTGGGTCCCGGAGTGGCGGATCAAGAAGGACGCCGTTCCGGGAATCACGACGCGCGCCTACGTGACGCCGGACAAGACCGGGAACTACACGCTGGTCTGCACCGAGCTCTGCGGCATCGGGCACGCCACGATGCGGGCGCCCGTGAAGGTCGAGGACTCGCAGAACGCCTTCGACACCTGGGCCACGAGCCAGCCGCCGATCCCGCCGACCGAGCCCAAGCCGGGCGAGACGACCCCCAAGGTGGTCAGGCAGTGAACTTAGGAACGATTGGGATAATTCGATTGATGGAAGGACGGCGGGAGTGACCGCGGCTCTCTTCAAGAACCCGGGGTGGTGGCGGGCCCTGACCTACACGATCCTGGCCGGGGCGTTCGGCCTCGCCCTGGTGGTGGTGCTGCGCAAGATCTCGGGCCTGCCCACCTGGCAGACCGAGCAGACCGGCTACCCCCAGGTGATCGTCCCCGCGATCACCGCGCCGCTCGGATTCCTGGTCGGGATCGGCTGCTTCGACTACTGGCTGCGCTGGGCGGTCGGGGCGCCGACCTTCCCGGTCGAGCGCGAGCACGAGCACCACGGCGGCTACAGCTGGCGCGACTACTTCAAGGTCAACACCGACCACAAGGTCATCGGCATTCAGTACATCTGCACGACCTTCGTCTTCTTCTTCATCGGCGGTCTGATGGCCATGATCATGCGGGCCGAGCTGGCGCAGCCTGGCACGCAGATCGTCGACCCGAGCACCTTCAACAGCCTCTTCTCGACCCACGCCGCGATCATGATCTTCGTCTTCGTGATCCCGGTCTTCGCCGGGATCGCGAACTACGTCCTGCCGCTGATGATCGGCGCGCCGGACATGGCGTTCCCGCGCCTCAACGCACTGTCGTTCTGGATGCTGCCGGTCGCCGGGGTGCTCTTCGTCGGCAGTTACGCGGTACCGGGCGGCGCCTTCGACGCCGGCTGGACGGGCTACGCGCCGCTCTCCACCGGGGCCCCGTTAGGCCAGTCCTTCTTCAACCTCGGCGTGCAGTTCGCCGGCGCCTCATCGATCGCGACGGCCCTCAACTTCCTGGTCACGATCGTGACGATGCGGGCACCGGGGATGAACTTCTGGCGCCTGCCGCTGCTGGTCTGGGCAAATCTCTCGACTTCGCTGCTCGTCGTCGCCGCGACGCCTTTCATCGCGGGCGTCCAGTTCATGGTCCTCTTCGACCGCGCTCTGCACACCAACTTCTTCCAGGCGGCCTTCGGCGGGGACGTGATCAGCTACCAGCACATCTTCTGGTTCTACTCGCACCCGGCCGTCTACATCATGATGCTGCCGGGCTTCGGGATCGTCAGCGAGGTGATCTCGACCCATTCGCGAAAGCCGATCTTCGGCTACCGCCTGATGGCGCTGGCGCTGATCGGCATCGTGGTGCTCTCCTACTCCGTCTGGGCGCACCACATGTTCGTCGCCGGGATGTTCAGCTGGCTGCGCGTGCCGATGATGATCACGACGCTGCTGATCGCGGTGCCGACCGGGATCAAGATCTTCTCCTGGCTGGGGACGCTGTTCCACGGCGTGATCCACCTGAGATCGACGGCGATGCTCTTCGCCCTCGGGTTCATCGCCACCTTCACGATCGGCGGGATCTCCGGGGTGATGCTCGGGATGATCCCGATCGACATCCACGTCTCCGACACCTACTTCGTCGTGGCGCACATCCACTTCGTGCTCTTCGGCGGCTCGGTGTTCACGATCTTCGCCGGGATCTACCACTGGTTCCCGAAGATGACGGGCCGGATGTACGACGAGCGCCTCGGCCGGATCCACTTCTGGCTGACCCTGGTCGGGATGCTCGGCACCTTCATCCCGATGCACTGGATCGGGATGGAGGGCATGCCGCGCCGCGTCGCGGACTACTCGGCGACCTTCGGGGACTGGAACCTGATGATCTCGATCTGCTCGTTCGTGCTCGGGGCCGCTCAGCTGATCTTCCTCTACAACATGATCATCAGCTGGCGCTACGGGCCGAAGGCGGGCCCGAACCCGTGGCGAGCCAAGACGATCGAGTGGCAGGTCTCCTCGCCGCCGCCGGTGTTCAACTTCGACGAGATCCCGCGCGTGGTCGGCGGTCCGTATGAGTTCGGGGTTCCCGGCGCACGCCACGTGATCATGCCCGGTGAAGAGGCCGAGGTCAGACAACCCGAGAGAGCCGGGGTGGGGGCGCCCTCGTGACCGAGACCACGGATGATGCGAGGGCGCGCGACAGCGCGACCCGTAATGTGGTGACCGAGGAGGAGCAGCAGCGCTCCGATCCCGCGGTCGAGCCCGAGCAGGGCGAGACGGCGATCACCGACGTCGGGACGCCGCAGGAGCACGCCTCCGAGGTGATCGCGAAGCGCGAGGTCGCGACCTTCGGCGACCCCGATCCTCCGCCCTCGCGCGAGGGGGTCAAGCGGGTGCTCTGCTTCCTCAACGAGGTCGCCGGCGGTCGCAAGCTGCTCACCGCCTGCCGCGAGCTCGCCGAGGCCGGCGCGGACTACTTCGCCGTGGTAGCTCCCCAGAACCTCCCGATCGTCGGGCAGCTCGTCGACGTCGAGGAGCGCCGCGCGGCGGCCCAGAGCCGCGTCGACGTGACACAGTCGGTGCTGCGGGAGTTCGGCATCGCATCCGAGGGCGCGGTGATGGACCCGGATTCGTCGCTCGCGCTCGACGACGCCGTGCGCGCCACGCAACCCGACTACGTGCTGCTCTCCTGTCTCTACGACACCCGCTTCGGCCTGATGCGAAAGAACCTGGTCGAATGGGCGAAGGCCAACCTCGGCACCCGGGTAGAGCACATCCCGGTGCGGGTCGATGACGACGCGGTGCGCTGGGACGTCACCCACACGCTCGTCGTCGCGACGCAGACGGTGAACAGCAGGGACCTCGTGCAGCGACTCGAGGAGCGCGCCAGCGAGAAGCCGCACCGCTACACGTTCATCTGCCCGCGCTCCGGCGCGATCAGCCGCGAGGAGGTCTGCGAGCGGCTGGCCGCCACCCTCGCCGAGATGTACCGGAACGAGATCGATGCGACCGGCCAGCCGATGAGCCCCGATCCGTACCAAGCGATCGAGAACGCGATCGAGCACTACCGGGTCGACGACATCCTGATCTCGACCCTGCGCGGCGAGCAGTCGAAGTGGCTCGAGGAGGGACTGATCGAGCGCGTCCAGGCGCTCACCGACAAGCCGCTCGAGCACATCGAGTCCGGCACGGAACGCGCCGCCTCGACGTACGAGCCGGAACCGGTCGGCGCGGGGGAGGCCGCCTGATGGAGTCGGCCTCAGTCGCCGTCGGACCCGCGGACGAGCATCACGCGCATCCGCCGGAGGCCAACCAGAGCTCGCGGATCGACCGCCAGACGCTCGGGATCCTGCTCTTCATCGTCTCCGAGGTCATGCTGTTCGGGGCGTTCTTCGCCTCGTACTTCTTCCTCCGCGTCGTCGCGAACGAGGGGCCCTGGCCGCCGGATCCGTTCGAGCTGCCGAAGGCGGTCGCCGGCATGAACACCGCCATCCTGATCTCCTCGAGCTTCACGATGCACTGGGCGCTCGAGTCGATCCGCAGGGGTAACCGCCGCGGCCTTCAGATGGGCCTGATGACGACCTTCCTGCTGGGCGCCACCTTCCTCTTCATCCAGGTCAACGAGTACGTCCACATCGGCTTCAGCGCCCGCGACGACGCCTTCGGCTCGATCTTCTACGGCCTCACCGGCCTGCACGGCGCCCACGTCACCGTCGGGCTGATCCTGCTCGCGATCGCGAACATCCGGGCCTTCCGGGGCCATTACGGGACGGACGCGAAGGACCATCTCGGCGTCGAGGTGCCAGGGATCTACTGGCACTTCGTCGACGTCATGTGGATCGTCGTCTTCACCACCGTCTACATCCTCT
>DATFPJ010000086.1:0-6915 GCA_035264865.1 Solirubrobacterales bacterium | reverse complement strand
TTCGATCTTCACTCTTTGCGAGCGGTGGAGTCATCGTGAACCGGGAGAAGAAGTCGCCGGGCGGCCGGCTGCAGGTCGCGGTGCCGAACGTCACCTACCGGCATGTCCGGTGCCGGCCCGACGAGGCCGAGGACGAGATCTGGGTCGAGGTCCGGCTCGATGCCGAGTGGGTCGCCGCCTGCCTGATCCAGCCTGACGCCGGTCAGCCGGTGATCGCCGAGGTTCGGGTGGTGCCGTACGAAGACGACCCGGAGCTCAGCGCCCTGCTCGGCCCGGGCGAGTCGCGGGGACACGCCCCGGCGGGCGGGGTGCCGCTGGAGAAACTCCGCAGGCTTCGGAGCGACGCCGTGCTGGAGGCGGTCCGGAATCAGCTCGAGGAGTTTCCTCCCGATGCCGAGTACCTCGGCGACGTGTTCGCCGAGTTCGGCTTCGACCGGGACTGACCCAAACGAGTCACCGCGCCTGTGCTGTAGGCCGGACCAGGATCTCGTTGAGGGCCACCCGCCGTGGCCGCCCGACGGCGAAGGCGATGATCTCTGCGATGTCCTCAGAGGTGATGGCAAGCTCCTCGTACATCTGCTCGGCCGCGCGCTTGGCTTCAGCGTGGGTGATGTGGTCGGTCAGCTCCGTGGCAACGGCGCCGGGCTCGATCACCATCACCCGCACGTCCGGCAGGAGCTCCTGGCGCAGCGCCTCCGACCACCCATTGAGCCCCCACTTGGTGGCGGCGTAGACGGAGCTGCCCCGCCGCGCGCTGCGGCCTGCGACGGACGAGATGTTGACCAAGTCGCCGCCGCCTTCGCGCAGCTGATCGAGGAAGGCCTCGGTTGCGCTCATCGCGCCGAGCAGGTTGGTCTCGATCATCTGGCGCGCCTCCTCGCCGGGCTGCTCCGAGAAGGGTGCGAGCAGCATGACGCCCGCGTTGTTGACGAGGACGTCGGTGCCGCCCAGCTCGCTGCGCACGCGCTCCGCCGCCGCGGCGATCGAGTCGCGGTCCGTCACGTCGGCCTCGATCGCGAGGGCTCCCTCCCCCAGCTCCTCTGCCAGAGCCTCGACGCGATCGGCGCGGCGGGCGAGCAGAGCGACGCGGTGGCCGTCCGCGGCCAGTGCGCGAGCAGTCGCCTCGCCGATGCCGGATGACGCGCCGGTGATGACCGCTACGCGGCCTTGATCTGAGTCTGTGCTCATCTGGGCCTCCTGCTCCGGGGACGGTTCCGAGGACATGCGGCGTCCCAATCGAACCATCTCTCCACGGTCCGGGCTGGACCAGCCCGAAACTAGGGCCCGTGTCCGCGCGGGGAGTGCCCCGCCAGGGCCGGGCGGTGGACCTGCGGGAGGTGCATCCGCCCGCCGATCAGGAAGGCCGCGATCAGGAAGCCCCCGACGGCGATAGCGGCGTCCACGGCGAGTGCAGTCTGCAGCCCATCGATGAACGCGTCCCCGCCGCTCGCCCGGTCGCTCGCGCCGATGAACACCGTCGTGGTCAGCCCCAGCCCGACGGAGCCACCGGCGATCTGGAACATGTAGATGATCGCCCCGGCAAGGCTGCGGCGTGCCTCGTCGACGGCGGTGACCCCCACGGTCGTCGCCGTCGGATAGAAGAGCCCGATCCCGAGGCCGAGCACCGCCAACCCCGGCACGATCGCTCCGAAGCTCTTCTCGCCGGCGAGCAGCGCGATCAGTGTGGGCCCGACGGCGATGCACAACGACCCGACGATCAGCAGCGGCTTCGCGCCGAAGCGGTTGTAGAGATTGCCTGCCACGAAGGAGACCGCGGCGAAGGTCGCCATCATCGGCAGCATCCCCGCCCCCGCGCCGATCGGCGAGTAGCCCAGGACCTTGATCATGAACTGCGGCAGGTAGAGCATCGCCGCGAAGAAGACCGCTGACATCAACAGGATCGCCAGGCAGGTGTAGGCGAAGTCGCGGTTGCGGATCACGTCGGGCGGGACGAGAGCGTGCTCGCCCGCCCGCCGCTCGACGAATGCGAAGCTGCCGATGAGGACGACGAAGACCGCCACGAAGGCGATGATGCGCGGGTCGCCCCAGCCCCAGTCGTTCGCCTGGTCGAAGGCGAGCAGCAGCGAGACGAGCCCGATCGACACGGTCGCGATCCCGAGGTAGTCCATCCGCCGCTCCTCGATCTCCGGGCGCGGTTGGTGGATCTGCCGCCAGGTGACGAAGACCGCGAACGCCGACACCGGCAGGTTGAGGAAGAAGATCCACCGCCAGCTGAGCAGGTCGGTGAGCACTCCGCCGATCAGCGGGCCGGCCGCGTTGCCGATCCCGGCGGCGCCGAGGATGAACCCGCCCGCGAGTCCCGCGCGCTCCTCCGGAAGCGCCGCGTAGGTCATGCCTAGGATCGCGGGCCACATCAACGCGCCGCCGATTCCCATCAGGACGCGCATCGCGATGAGCTCTGTCTCGGTCTGCGCGGCACCGCCCAGGACCGAGAAGATCGCGAAGATCGCGGTTCCGATGAAGAACGCGCGGCGACGGCCGAAGAGGTCCGCGAGGCGGCCTCCCGTGACGATCAGAACGCCGAAGGTGAGGGCATAGGCGCACACGACCCACTGCGCGGTCGTGACATCCGTCTTGAAGTCCTGCTCGATCTGCGGGATCGCGACGTTGATCGCGGAGAAGTCGTTTGCGATCACGAAGACCGCGATCCCCATCGCGGTCAGGGCGAGCCAGGTGCCGCGGTCGATCGGCTTCATCCGACGGCGGGCTCGGCCTCCGGGAGCACGAACGAGTTGGTCGCCGCATCGGAGCCCTCCTCGGCGATCTCCGGATAGCGCAAGCCCGGCAGCAGGGCGACATCGAAGACCTCCTGCACCAGCTCCTCGAAGCGCAGGAAGCCGACGATCTGCCCGCTCTGCGGATTGACGGCCCAGACCCCGCACAGTCGCTCGTCGAGGCGCTCCATCAGGGGCAGACCTCCGAAGGTGGCGGTCTCGCGGACCTGCGAGAGGCCCACGAACGCGAGGCCGCCGGCGAAGAGCAGCCCGCGGGTGAACCCGGGCAGCTCCGCGACCGTCTCCACGGTCCCGGCGTCGAGGTCCGCGACCGAGATCGTTCCCTTGCCCGACTCGAGCACCCACATCCGGTCGTCGTACCAACGCGGTGAATGGGGCATCGAGAGGCCCCGCAGCACGGTCTCGCCGGTCTCGACGTCGACCAGCACTCCCCCGCTCGCCTTGTTCTCGCGCCAGCCTCCCGCCACGTCGGTCTCGCCCAGAGCGGTGACGAAGCGGGGCTCGTCGTCGATCACGCACAGCCCGTTCAGGTGGCAGCGGTCCTCGGAGGTGAGCTGGGAGATGAACGGTGGTTTCCAGCGTGGGATGAAGCTGTGCTGCGCGTCGAGGGTCGCGAGGCAGGAGAAGTTGGTCGCCACCAGCCAGAGCTCGCCCTGGGCGAAGGCGATCTCGTGGATCCGGATGTCGCCGGTGAAGTGCTTGTTCCGCGGCAGGAAGCAGGCGTCATGCCTGCCCCGCGGCTCGACCTTCGGGGCGACCGCGGGGAAGTCGCGGTAGTCGATGACCTCGGCCCGGGTCCCGATCGCGATACGCCCGGGCGCGACCGCCAGCCCCATCGGGCGCGGGAAGTCGCGGAAGTGTGTGTTGAGCTGGCCCCCGTCGTAGCGCGCGCAGATCAGCTTCCCGGTCTGGTAGGTGGAGACGAGCATCGAGCTGCTCAGCCGGTTCAGGAACTCCGGGAAGGTCTGCGTGTAGACGCTGCGCAGCGGCGAGTCGGCCGGGGCCGACCAACGCGCTGTTCGCGGTGGCGTGATCGGGCGCGCGAGCAGCTCGCGCGAGCGCTCGGCGAGGGCGTCGGTGCGCGGCAGGAGCTCAGCGAGCTCCTCCGGCGGCTCCTTGCCGCCCTCCTCGCCGGAGACCGCGAGCTGGTCACGCAGCGAGCGGAGCGGCCGGGTGACCTCCTCCGAGGCCTCGAGCGCCACGAACTCGCAGATCCTCTCGAGCTCGCGCTGCGGGTCGTTGAGGAGCGCCGTGAAGTCGGTGACGCACCACCGCTCGGGCGCCAGCGCCTCGAGGTCGTCCAGCAGCTTCTTCGTGATCCGCAGCCACTGCTCGGTGACGATCTCCGGCAGCTCGCGGCCCGCGAGCTCGCGCCAGCCGGGAACCAGCGGCAGCGACCAGGGCGGCCCGGACCACTCAGGGAGCTGTGGGTAGCTGACCCGCCGCCCCCCGCGCCAGACCGCGAGCATGGCGGGCACGGTGTCCGCCGGCTCGCGATGGATGTAGACGAACTGTGCGTCCGGCGCGACCGCGGCCAGGAACGGCACACGCAGCGCGTTCCGCGGCTGGCCGTCCACCCAGCGAAGCCCGCTCGCGTCGAGCCCCGGCCGATTCCCCTCGCTGTCCACGAGGCCGGCCTTGAGCCGGCTGCGGAGCTCCTCGACGGCACGCGGCTGGAGATCGGCGGCCGTGAGCCGGTTGCTGTCCCACTCACGGTTCTCGGGTTCGAGCTCGAAGATCCCCTCGAGCATTCCGGCCCCGCGGGCGCTGAACACGCCGGGTGACCGCGCCAGCGAGCGGGTGAGGGCGGTGCCGCCGGAGCGCGGCGGTGCGACGACGATGACGGGCCTCTGGATCATTTCGGCGCGCAGTTTCGCATTTGACAGCGTCGCTGCGCAGATGATCCAATCGCCCCGGCGATCACGAAGGATCGGTCATGGGGAGAGCCGAGCGACACCCTCTGAGAGCGCCACTGCCGTTCGCGGCGCTCGTGCTCTGCGTGATCACGGGCTTCCTCGCGCTCGACCGTTTCGCCGGACCGGACGAGCAGGTTCTGCTTGGCGTGGGGACCTGGGCGATCCTGATCGCCGCCTGCACCCCGCTCGACCGTGACGACCGAGTCCGGGCGCTGCTGGTGGTGGCGATCGCGAGCTGCGCCGAGGTGATCGGCTCGCTGGTGCTCGGCGCGTACACCTACCGGCTCGACAACCTCCCCGCCTTCGTTCCGCCCGGACACGGCCTGGTCTTCCTCGCGGGCCTGAGGATCAGCCAGCTACCCGCGGTCCGCCGCCATCCCACGGCGTTCGTCCGCGCCGTGATCGCGATCGTCGCGGCCTGGGGCCTCGCGGGTCTGCTGCTGCTCGGGCGAACGGACGTCCTGGGCGCGATCACGGGAGCGGCCCTGATCTACGTGCTGCTGCATGGCCGCCAGGCCACCCTGTACGCCGGGGTCTTCCTGGTCGTCGGCTTCCTCGAGATCTACGGAACCTCGATCGGCGCCTGGCACTGGGCCGCAACTACGCCGGACACCCCTCTGCCCGCCGGCAACCCGCCCAGCGGGATCGCGGGCGTCTACGTGCTCTTCGACGTCGCGGCGATCGCGCTAGCCCCGCGCCTGCTCGGCGCCCTCGGCAGGCTCCGGCTGCTGGCGGCCTAGAAGCGACGCGGCGCGCCGGCGGAGCTTCGCCACCGGCTCGAGCTCGATCGTCAGGGACCGTCTCGCGCAGCGAGGACAGCGCCGCGGCGAGGTCAGGGGATTGCGGTCGATCAGCGTCAGGCCGCAGCTCGGACAGGTCAGGTAAGGCACCGGATGCTCCTCCATGCGTCTCGGATCCCGTGACGGACCGGGGGTCCCGGCCGCCTGCCCTGTCCCCCTAAAGCGGCGCGCTGTGCAAGGGCCTCGCCGACCGCCCAAGAGTACCCACTAAATGCGATGTGAAACGAGCTATGTCAGCGGGCGAACGCTGAGCGGTCAGCCGAAGACGGTCTCGCGCGTGCCCAGCGCCGCCAGGACGCGCTCCGCGACGGCCTCGCCCGTGAACCCGACCTCCTCGCGCAAGACGACGGGCTTGCCGTGCGTCACGTAGCGGTCGGGAAGGCCGACGCGCAGAACGCGGGCGCGTTCCGAGCCGGCGAAGGCATCCTCGACGTGCTCGAGGACGCCGGAACCGAACCCGCCCGGGAGCACGTTCTCCTCGATCGTCACCAGCAGGTCGTGGTCGGCCACCAGCCTCTCGACCAACCCCGTGTCGAGCGGCTTGGCGAAGCGTCCGTCCGCCACCGTCGGCTCGAGGCCCTTGTTGCGGAGGATCTCCGCTGCGCGCAACGCGACCTGGACCCCGTACCCGTAGCCGAGCAGCGCCACGCGCTCGCCGGGCAACAGATACTCGCCCTTGCCGATCTCGATCTCCTTCGGAGCGTCGGGCATCGGCGCGCCCTCGGCGGCGCCGCGCGGATAGCGGAAGGCGATCGGCCCGTCGTCGTAGGCCAGAGCGGTCCGCAGCATGTGGACGAGCATGGCCTCGTCACGGGGCGCCATCACGACCACGTTCGGGAGCTGGCGGAAGTACGAGACGTCGAAGGCGCCGTGGTGGGTCGGCCCGTCGTCACCGACCAGGCCCGCCCGATCCATCGCGAAGACCACGTTCAGCTTCTGCAGGCAGACGTCGTGGACGAGCTGGTCGAAGGCGCGCTGCAGGAAGGTCGAGTAGATGGCGCACACCGGCTTCGCGCCCTGCAGCGCCAGGCCGGACGCGAACAGGACGGCGTCCTGCTCGGCAATGCCGACGTCGTAGTACTGCTCCGGCAGCGCCTCGCAGAGCTTGTTGAGGCCCGTGCCGCCGGCCATGGCCGCGGTGATCCCGATCACCCGCGGATCCCGCTTGGCTTCCGCGACCAGAGCGTCGGCGAACACCGCCGTGTACTGCGGTGGTGACTTCGGCGGTGGCTTTTCGAGCTTCTCGATCCGCTCCGGCGAGTCGGACTCGCTGACGGGTATGACAGATCCGGCCGCGGCTTTTGTGGCGGCCGACTTGGTGCTGGGGGCCTCCTTGCCGTTGACGATCGAGCCGGGCTTGGCGGCGTGCCACTTCTCCATCCCGGCGAGACCGCCCTCCTCGGCGGGCTCGAAGCCCTTCCCCTTGACGGTGTGGATGTGGAC
>DATFPJ010000085.1:0-5641 GCA_035264865.1 Solirubrobacterales bacterium | reverse complement strand
CCTGCGACCTCAGCCGCCCCATGACGCAAGGTCGCCTTCGAGCGGATCGCGTGTTGGCAGAGGTAGATGGCGCCGGGCCCCTCCGGACTTGCCATGTGCTTGACGAGGGAGACCGGTCTCGCTCCAGGCGGGGCTCCGTAGCGGCGACGTTCGAGCTTGGTCCTCAGGTCGAGAATCTCCGCGAAGCCGAGCTGGACCGCGCCCCAGGCCGCCTCGGGCTCAAGGGATCGCGCCACTAGGTGAGCTTCATCCTTCTCGTCCGACATGCCCGTGCAGTATCGCGCGGTGAGGGAGCCCGAGATTCCACTGTCTTGTCGGGGGACCATCCAAACGATGGTCTGGTTGGGCTCCGGCGGAGGCAGCGGTTGCGCACAATGTCGATACCGCGGCGCCCGTGAGCAGGGTGGCCAAGCGAATCCTTCGCGTCGTTCTGCTTCTCCGCCTATCAGAGCCAGGTTTGGCTGATTCAAGGGGTTTCCTATGAAGTCCCGAATCGAGAGCCAGGTGGTTATGTGAACTCAGGCACGAAACCGCGCCCGCGGCTGCCCGCGGGTCCCTTCCTCGTGGTGGGGCTGGCGCGCTCCGGAGCGACGATCGCGGCGGCGCTCGCGGAGCGCGGACACGAGGTGCTCGGGGTCGACTCCGGAGCCCCCGAGGAGGCGGCAGGGCTGGAGGACTCGGGCGTCGAAGTCAGTCTGGGCGTGGACGGAACACGGCAACTCGATCGTGCCCGAACGGTCGTCAAGAGCCCGGGCGTGCCGCAGGAGGCCGCCGTAGTGCGTGCGGCCCGCGATCGGGGCATCGAGGTGACCGGCGAGCTCGAGCTCGCCTGGCGGCTGATCCCCAACGCGTTCTGCGGCGTCACCGGGACCAACGGCAAGACCACGACGACGGAGCTGATCGGTCACCTCTACCGGACCGCGGGAGCGCCGGTGGCGGTCGCCGGCAACGTCGGCACTCCGCTCGCCACGCTCAGCGGCGCGGTGGACCCCGATGCGACGGTGGTCTGCGAGTGCTCCAGCTTCCAGCTGGAGGACTCGAGGTACTTCTCGCCGGAATGCGCGGTCTTCATCAACCTGGCCCCCGACCATCTCGATCGCCACGGCACCCTGGAGGCCTACCTCGCCGCGAAGCTCCGCATCTTCGCCAACCAGGGGAACGACGACGCCGCCGTCTACAACGGCGACACGGAGGAGCTGTGCGGCCGGGACCTGGGCGGCTGCGCGCGCCGGGTGCGCTTTTGTCCCGTGGAGGGAGAGGCCGCGGACCCGGACTGCGAGCTGAGCCTGCGCGGCGGGGTGATCTTCGCGGCCGATGAGCCCCTCCTGCGGACCGGCGAACTGCGGTTGCTGGGAGCCCACAACGTCGAGAACGCGATGGCGGCCGCCGCCGCCGCACTGGCCTCGGGTTTGCCACGCGACGCGGTCGCCGAGGGGCTGCGCACCTTCGTAGGGGTTCGCCACCGCCTCGAAAGGGTCCGAGAGCTGAACGGCGTCCTCTACGTCAACGACTCGAAGGCGACCAACGTCGCCTCCGCGCTGGCGGGGATCCGCGCCTTCGACGGTGGCGTCCGGCTGATCGCGGGCGGACAGCCGAAGCAGGAGAGCTTCGGACCGCTCGCCGAGGCGGTCGGGGAGCGCTGTGTCGCCTGCTACCTGATCGGGGAGGCGGCCGAGCGCCTGGCGGAGGAGCTCGCACCGGCGGGTGTCGAGCTGGTGGAGAGCGGCACGCTGGAGCGCGCTGTAGAGCAGGCCTCGGCGGAGGCGAGGGAGGGAGAGGTCGTTCTGCTCTCGCCGGCCTGTGCGAGCTTCGACGCCTTCAAGGACTTCGAGGACCGCGGCGATCGCTTCCGCGACCTGGTGGAGGCGCTCGCATGAGCGCCAAGGGCTCGCCGGCCAAGAAGGCCGCCGCGCCACCGCTCGAGTATTCCCTGCTGCTCACCGCGACCCTCTGCCTGCTGGCGATGGGCGCGGTCATGGTCTTCAGCGCGAGCTCCGCCCGCTCGCTGCTCAACAGCGGCGGCAACGGCTTCTATTACCTCGAGCGGACCGTGGTCTTCGGCGGGATCGGCCTGCTTGCGATGCGTATCGCCTCGGTGCGCGGCTTCGCCGCGATCCGGACGCTGACCCCGCTGATCCTCGGAACGGCGGTCTTCCTGCTCCTCGTCGTCCTTCTGCCGGGCGTCGGTCAGCAGGTGAACGGCGCCCAGCGCTGGATCGGCGCCGGGCTGCTGGCTTTCCAGCCCTCGGAGCTGGCGAAGCTGGCCGTCGTGCTCTACGGCGCCTACCTGCTCGCGAAGGAGCCGAAGCGCGCGCGCGCGCTCAGCGGCCTCGGCCCCTATCTGCTGGTCGTCGGACTCTGCCTGCTGCTGATCACCAGGCAGCCGGATCTCGGCACGGCGATGGTGCTCTCCTTCGCCGTCTGCTGCCTGCTGTTCGTGGCAGGCGTCAAGGCCCGCACCCTGGCACCGGTCGGCGCGGCGATCGCGATCGTCGGCATCGGGATGATCGCGACCCACCCGTATCAGGAGGCCCGCCTCACCGGCTTCCTGCATCCGGGGACCGATACCAGCGGCGCCGGCTTCCAGGCCAAGCAGGCGACGATCGCGGTCGGCTCCGGCGGGTTCAAGGGCGTCGGCCTCGGCGAGAGCGTGCAGAAGGCGTCCTACCTGCCGGAGGCGCACACCGACATGGTGGCCGCGGTGATCGGCGAGGAGCTCGGATTTGCGGGGATGATCGTCCTGATCGGACTGTTCGGCATGTTCGGCTACGCCGGGCTCCGAGCCGCCCACCGGGCTCGAGACCGCTTCAGCAAGCTGCTCGCCGCGGGACTCACCTCGCTGATCCTCGCGCAGGCGGCCCTCAACCTCTTCGCGGTGCTCGGCCTGGCGCCCCTCACGGGCGTCCCCCTCCCGTTCGTCTCCTACGGCGGGACCAGCCTCGTGCTGACGCTCGCCGCTGCGGGCCTGATCCTGAACGTCGCGCGCCGTCCCGCTGGGCGGGCAGCAAGCCGCCGGACCTCGGCGCGCACCGGGCGCGCCACGGCCGGGGGTCCTGCGAGACTGCGCGTGGTCGACGGCGGTGATGCGAGGGTGCTCCGAGCGAAGCGAGGAGCAACCCGTTCAACCAGAAAGCGCGCAGCGAGGAATGTCACGAGTCGTGATAGCGGCCGGCGGCACGGCGGGACACGTCGTGCCGGCGATCGCCGTCGCCGACGCGCTTCGCGCTGAGGGCGCCGAGGTCAGCTTCCTCGGCACGCGGGAGCGCGCCGAGGCCGACCTGGTGCCGGCCGCCGGGTACGAAATCGACTTCCTGCGCGTCAGCGGCCTCGACCGGCGCAACCCCCTGAAGGCGGCGCTCGCCGCGGGGCGGGCCGCCCGGGCGGTCGGAGCGGCGCGGCGCGTGCTCGAGCGTCGGCGGGCGGACGTCGTGCTTGGCGGGGGCGGATACGTCGCAGGTCCGGCGGGGCTAGCCGCGCTGCGAACGGGACTGCCCCTCGTCCTCACCGAGGCCGACAGTCACCTCGGCCTCGCCAACCGGCTGCTGGCCCGGCGCGCGCGGCGGGTGTGCCTGGCGTTCCCGATCCCGGGACGCGACGGCAGCCCTTACGTCGTCACCGGGAGGCCGATCCCGCGCGCGGTCCTGGAGGCCGATGCGACCGTGGCGCGGCGCCGCTTCGGGATACCGGAGCCGGCCGACTGCGTGACGGTGGTCGGCGGGAGCCTGGGGGCCCGGTCGATCAACCTCGCCGCCTTCGACGCCTTCGCCGGCAGCGAGAGCGGCCTGCCGCACGATCACGTGGGACAGCCCTGGGTGCTGCACGTCGCGGGCCGCCGGGACTACCCGAGCCTTCGCCGCCGTTGGGAGGAGGAGGGGAGACCCGAGCGCTACGCGCTGATCGAGTACGAGACGAACCTGGGCGACGTGCTCGCGGCGGCCGACCTGGTCGTGGCGAGGGCGGGCGGCTCCGTGATGGAGATCGCCGCGGCGGGACGGCCCGCGATCCTGATCCCCTATCCGCATGCGACCGGAGATCATCAGACGATCAACGCACGCTGGATGGCAGACGGGGGCGCGGCGGTGGTGATCGCCGACTTCGAGCTCACTCCGCAGCAGCTCAGCCGCCGGGTAACCGAGCTGCTCTCCGACGAGGACCGGCTGAGGGGGATGTCGATCGCCGCGCGGCGGCTGGCGAAGCCGGATGCTGCGGAGCTCATCGCACGCGAAGTGATCGAAGCGGTGCGCCGTGGCTGAGGCGATGCGGGACCGCCGCCTGCACTTCATCGCGATCGGCGGGGCCGGGATGAGCGGCCTCGCTCTCGTCTGCAAGGCCCTGGGCGCCCAGGTGAGCGGCTCGGATCGTGCAGAGTCCTCCTACCTCGAGCGGCTCAGGGAAGCCGGCATCGATCCCATCCTCGGCCACGACGCCGATCAGGTGCCGGCTGACGCCGAGGTCGTTTTCTCCACTGCCGTTCCGGAGGACAACCCGGAGCTGGTCCGCGCCCGCGAGCGCGGGCAGCCGCTGCTCCACCGCGGAGAGCTGTTGGCCGAGCTCTGTGCGCAGCGCAGGCTGCTGGCGGTGGCGGGCACACACGGCAAGACCACCACCGCGGCGATGTGCGTCTGGGCGCTGAGGGCGATCGGCGCCGACCCGGCCTTCTTCCTCGGTGGCGAGCTGCCCGGGCTCGGGCCCGATGGGACCCCGGTCAACGCGTCCTGGGGAGAGGGAGAGTGGGTCGTCGCGGAAGCCGATGAGAGCGACGGCAGCTTCCTCAAGCTCCAGCCCGAGATCGCGGCGATCACCAACCTGGAGCTCGACCACCACTCCCGCTGGAGCTCCCTGGCCGAGCTGTCGGAGGCTTTCACGGCCTTCTCCTCGCCGGTTGCGGGGATGATCAGTGGAGCCGACGTCGAGCTTCCCGGCCAGGAGGGCCAGCGCCGTGTCCACTTCGGCCTCGAGCCACAGCCCGGTCAGCCGGCGCCACGGGCCGAGCTGCTCGTGACCGAGATCGAGGTTCGCCCCGGCGGCGGCACAAGCTTCCGTGCGCGCGGGACCGGGATCGACGTCGACGTCAGCCTGGCCGTCCCCGGCCGCCACAATGTCGCGAACGCGGTCGCCGCCCTCGGCGCGCTGGCCCTGGCAGGCTTCGACGTGGTCGAGTGCTCCGCCGCGCTCACGGACTTCCCGGGTGTCGCGCGGCGACTCGAGCTCAAGGGCGAAACGAACGGCGCGCGCATCTACGACGACTACGCCCACCACCCGACCGAGGTCGCCGCAGCGCTCGAAGCCGCCCGCGAGCTCCAGCCGCGCCGGCTGATCGCGGCTTTTCAGCCCCACCTCTACTCCCGTACGAAGGCGCTCGCCTCCGAGTTCGGGGAGGCGCTCGGAGCCGCCGATGAGGTCGCGGTCCTCGACGTCTATCCGGCGCGCGAGCGGCCCGTGGGGCCGCTCGAGGGGGTGAGCGGCCTGATGGTCGCCGAGGCCGCGGCCGATCACGCCGGCGGCCGGCGGGTCTGGTGGCTCCCTACGGCCGAGGCGGCTGCCGCCGCCCTCCGGACGCGGCTGGGGGAGGGCGACGTGCTGATCACGATCGGTGCCGGCGACATCTACCGGCTGGCCGACGATCTGGTGGACGGGGAAG
>DATFPJ010000084.1:0-1868 GCA_035264865.1 Solirubrobacterales bacterium | reverse complement strand
GGTGAAGTCGCTTTGCTGGACCTTCGGATGCTCGTTGCGGGCGGCAGTCAGGGCCGCCTCGTTGACGAGCAGGGCGATGTCGGCGCCGGTCGAGCCAGGGATCGAGGAGGCGATCCGCTCCAGGTCGACGTCATCGGCCAGGGGCACGTCGCGGGTGTGGATCTTGAGGATCTGGACGCGGCCCGGCTGATCGGGCGCGTTGACGGCGATTCGCCGGTCGAAGCGGCCCGGGCGCAGCAGCGCGGGGTCGAGGATCTCCGGGCGGTTGGTCGCGCCGAGGACGATCACGTTCGTCCCGGGCTCGAAGCCGTCCATCTCGGTGAGGATCTGGTTGAGCGTCTGCTCGCGCTCGTCATTGCCGCCGCTGAGACCGGAGACGTTGCCCGAGCGCGAGCGGCCGATCGCGTCGAGCTCGTCGATGAAGACGATCGCCGGCGCCGCCTCCTTCGCCTGCTTGAAGAGGTCGCGCACCCGCGAGGCACCGACGCCCACGATCGCCTCGACGAACTCCGAGGCGGAGAGGTGGAAGAAGGCGGCATGCGCCTCGCCCGCCACCGCGCGGGCGAGCAGCGTCTTCCCGGTTCCGGGCGGCCCATAGAGGAGGACGCCGTGCGGGACGCGCGCGCCCAGCTTCGTGTAGCGCTGCGGGTTGCGGAGGAAGTCGACGATCTCGACCAGCTCGTCCTCGGCCTCGTCGATGCCGGCCACGTCCTCGAAGTTGACCCGCTGCTCCTCGTCAGGCTGGACGCGCCGTGCGGTGGCGCGGCCGAAGCCGCCGAGGATGCCGCCTCCCCCCGCCCGGGTCTGGCGGCGGGCGAGCCAGACGAAGAACCCGATCAGAAGCAGCCACGGCAGGAAGCCAAGCAGCAGCGTGCCGAGCAGGGAGCGGCCCGAGTCGGGGGCCTCCGCGTTGACGGTCACACCGGACTCGGTGAGCAGCGCGGTGAGCTGGCCGTGGTCGATGAAGGACGGGACCTCGGTCTTGAAGTCCTTCACCTTCACCGGCTTCGAGTCGCCGGGCGGGTCGTAGCTCGTCTCGTTCTCGAGCTGTCCTTCGATCGAGTCGCCCTTGGAGCTGATCTCGTTGACGTTCTTCGCCTGCACCTGGTTGACGAAGAACGGCTGGTAGGGGACCCGCGGGCGGTCCGGGGGGCCGCCGGTCAGGAACGAGATCAGGAGGTTCACCGCCAGCAGCCCGAGCAGGAACGCGATCAGCATCCTGCTGCGCGGGATCATCGGCGGCTTCTCAGCCGGCGGGGCACCGCGCCCGTCGGGGGCCGGGTGCACGCGCCAGCCCGCGGGATGCTGCTCCTCAGACGGGGTCTTCGGCGGCGGGGTGCGCGGTTGCGCAGGGGTCTCGGCGGGTGAGTCGGGCAAGGTCCAAATGTACTCCGCGGCACCCCGCTGCTCGCGGGAGCCAGGAGCCCGGGGTATGAGAGATTGAGCCCGTGTCCCGACCTCGGATCCTCCTGGTCCCGATGTTCACCGAAGTCGAGTGGACCATTGCCCCCCAGATCGCGGAGTGGGCCGAGGTCGCGACCTTCGA
Source organism: Solirubrobacterales bacterium (assembly GCA_035264865.1). Classification (GTDB taxonomy): domain Bacteria; phylum Actinomycetota; class Thermoleophilia; order Solirubrobacterales; family 70-9; genus DASUPK01. The sequence goes on along the minus strand of DATFPJ010000084.1, from coordinate 322 downwards.
CGCGCCCGGTGTCGGCGATGAGCCGATGCCCGGCGACGACCCGGCTGCACTGGATCGCGGGATGGTGGTTCAGCGCGCTCTGCAGGAGGTCGAGAAGCGGGGCTGGGATTCGTACTTCGTGGTCGGGGATGCGTGGGGCACCGCGACCGCCGTGCGCGTCGCGATCGCCAGGCCGGAGCCGGTGCTCGGCGTGGCGCTGGGCCACGCCACGCTGAGCTACGAGCGCGAGGGCCAGCGGCCGCCGGTGAGCAAGGAGGTGACCGCGGCGATGACTCAGCTGCTACGGAGCGACTACGACTCCTTCGTCCGCTACGGAATGACC
>DATFPJ010000083.1:0-9366 GCA_035264865.1 Solirubrobacterales bacterium | reverse complement strand
CGGCTTGCAGGCTCGATTTCGCGCCTGCGGAGCGCACCTTCGCGCCGCAGCGGTGTTTAGGCTCCCCAACGGCTCCGGCCGGGGAACCCATGCTCAAGCGCCTTGCGATCAGCCTTCCGCTCGCCCTCCTGGGCGCGCTCGCCCTCGCCGCAGGGGCCTATGGCGTCAAGGCGATCGCCATCTACAAGAACGAGATGAATTCGGCTGAGAAGCGCGCCGAGATCCTCAACGTATCGGGCAGGAACTGCGACCGTGGCGGGTCCCAGCGGGCCCTGCGCGTGGCAATCGGCAAGCGGACCGAGGAATGCGCGTACCGGACGCCGGTCGTCGGGCGCGACGTGGAGATCTTCGCGACCGAGCGGCTGCTGAGCGGCACGCCGAGGTCGATCCGCAAGCGGATGTACCTCGCCGTCAACCTGCGGACGGGCGGGGGGACGAGGTACCAGCTGGCGGTCTTCCCGCTTCAGCGCAAGTACCAGCTCCGCAAGGAGCTGCCCGGCGGCGAGCGCCGGTTCCTGGCCGTGGGGAAGAACATCCGTCGCATCAAGGGGGTCAACAAGGCGAACGAGCTTCGCCTCCGCGCCTTCAACCTCGAGGGGACCGACGACAAGGACGACTGCCGCCTGCTCGTCTTCGTCAACGGCAAGCGGATGGCGGTCGTGACCGACGAGTCGGCCGGGCCGCTCCAGGGCCGCTTCACCGGCCTGTCGTTCGGCTCCCGCCGCCCCGCCGCGGGCGCGAAGGCCAGCTTCGACGACGTGATCGTCCGCGTGCCGAGCCCGTTCTAGCGTCGCCGGCCCGCCCGCTTCGCCGCATAATCAACCCGATGCCGACCGAAACGGTTGAGAGGCCCCGCACCGGCGATCCGGGCTCCGGGCTGGGCGGCAACTGGATGGTCATCGTCCGCAACGACAACCACAACACCTTCGACCACGTGGCCCAGACGCTCGCCCGCGTGATCCCGGGGATCAGCCTCGACCAGGGCCACCGGATCGCCGACCAGATCCACAATTCCGGCCAGGCTCTGGTCTGGTCAGGGCCCCGCGAGCCCGCCGAGCTCTACTGGCAGCAGCTCAGTGAGGCGGGCCTGACCATGGCCCCGCTCGAGCAGCACTAGCGGCCGGGGCCGCGGGTTCCGCCCTCCTGGCGCTCGGTGTCGTGGCCTGGGCCGCCGACCGCCTGTGGTCGACCGGGCCGCCGATGAGGACGTCGGGGCCGGCCGGAGCGCGTCACTCGGCGACTAGAAGCGTGTGCCAGCTCGGCAGGATCGGCTTGTGGTAGAGGTCGATCGTCGTCTCGCGGACGGAGGCGATCTCCTCGGAGAACCAGTAGCGCTCGAAGTCGGACCGGTTCTCCCAGGTCGAGCTCTGGCGCACGAGGAGCGGGTCGTCGGTGGAGCGGTCGAGGCTCCAGCTCTTCGCGCCGAAGGCGAGCACGCGGGCCGCGGCCGGCTCCCAGAGGTCGAGGAAGCGGTCGGTGCGGAAGGGCGTGCAGTGCCAGTCGATGTAGCAGATCTCGGCCATCCAGTGGCTAGGCGCCGACCTCGGCTCGGATGGCTCCGGGGCCCTCCTCGTTCTGCCCCTCGTCCGCGGACTCGGCGCCGACGAGGATCGCGATCTTGCCGAGGTGCTTGTTCTCGTGCATCAGCTGGTGGGCCTCGGGAACGCCCTCGAAGCCCATCGTCTGCCAGAGGACGGGGCGGATCTTGCCCTCGGCCATCAGGTTGTTGGCCCGCATGCACTCGTAGGCGTTGGCGAAGTGGGAGCCGATGATCTGCTTCTGGCGCATCCAGAGATAACGCACGTCGAAATCGAGGGTGTAGCCGGAGGTGGCACCGCAGATCACGACCTTGCCGAACGGCTTGACGACGAAGACGGAGGTGGGGAAGGTCGCCTGCCCGACGTGCTCGAAGACGATGTCGGGCGCGTCGCCGAGGATCTCCTTCACCCGCTTGCCGAATCCGCGGGAGGCCTTGAAGCGCTCCTTCTCGGCCGCCGGATCGGTCAGGTTCTCCCCCGTCCGCATCATCTCGCGGAACTCGTTTCGGTTGATGTAGTCGACCGCACCGAGCTGCTTGACCAGCTCCCCCTTCTCGTCGGAGGAGACGACGCCGACCGCGTTGGCGCCCGCCGCCTTGCAGAGCTGCGTCGCGAACACGCCGAGACCACCGGCTGCGCCCCAGATCAGGACGTTGTGGCCGGCCTGCAGGTTGCACTGGTCGATCAGCATGCGGTAGGCCGTGAAGTAGGTGAGGCCGTAGGCTGATGAATCGGCCCACGAGAGGTTCTGGGGCCGCGGAAGGAGCTGCTGCGCCTGCACCTTCGTGAACTGGGCGAACGAGCCCCACGTGGTCTCATATCCCCAGATCTGCTGGCTCGGTGCCGCGAGCGGGTCGAGGCCGTGGACCTCGACATCCTCGTAGGAGGCCTGGTTGCAGTGGATGACGACCTCGTCGCCGGGCTTCCACTTGGTGACGCCCTCCCCGACCTTCCAGACGATCCCGGAGGCGTCGGACCCGCCGATGTGGTGGCCGTACTCGGGATGGTCGCCGTAGCCGAAGATCGAGACGGGCTTCCCCAGCGCGGCCCAGACGTTGTTGAAGTTGACGCCGGCGCACATGACGCGGACGATCACCTCGAATGCGCCGGGGTCGGGGACCTCGATCTCCTCGAGCTGGAAGGCCTCGGTCGGCTCGCCCTCGCGCTCCTGGCGGATCACCCAGGCGGCCATCGTCTCGGGGAGCTCCCCGGGCTGGACGTCGAGCTTCGAGACTTCGCTGGTGTCTACGGCCACATCGCTCCTTCCGGCGTTCAGAACGCGGGCATCCTACCGGCGCCTCGAGGCCGAAGGCGCCGCGCCCGAGCAGGCGAGCGAGGCGATCTCGTCGGGGTCGTCGGCGCGCTCCGCGGTCGCCAGGTCGCTGCTTGAGATCCGCCCCCGCGCGAGCAACTGGGACCGCATCCACTCGAGCAGGCCGTCCCAATGGCCGGGGCCGGCGAGGACGATCGGGTAGTCGGGCGTCTTGCCCGTCTGGTTCAGGGTCAGCAGCTCGAACAGCTCGTCGAGCGTCCCGTAGCCGCCCGGCAGGGCGACGAACCCGCAGGAGAAGCGGGCGAACATCAGCTTGCGCACGAAGAAGTAGTGGAACTCGAGCGAGACGTCGAGGTACGCGTTCGGCGCCTCCTCGTGCGGCAGCTCGATGTTCAGCCCGACCGAGGGCGCGCCGGCCTCACGGGCGCCTTTGTTTGCGGCCTCCATCAGGCCTGGCCCGCCGCCGGTCAGCACGCCGAAGCCGCGCCGCCCGATTTCGCGGCCCACCTGGCGCGCGAACTCGTACTCGGGATCCTCGCGCAGCGTCCGCGCTGATCCCCACACGCAGATCGCCGGCCCCAGATCGCGCAGCGCCTCGACCCCTGCCCGCAGCTCGCGCTCGATTCGCGCCACCCGCTCCTCCTCGGTGCGCGTCTCCCGGACCGACTCCTGGTCGGCCCAGATGATCTCCTCGTCGGCTGTGGCGGGGTGGCGCGGAGCGTCGCTCACGGAAGCAGGGTGTCAGCTTGCCGTCCGGGGACGCGACTACTTTCGTGAGTCCCCATGGAAGCGTCCGAAAAGCCTCAGGAGATCGAGCAGAGCGGATCCGTCCGGGTCCTCCAGGACCGGCTGGTCATCGAGCGGCTCGAGGTAGCGGACGAACGGACGGCGCGCGTCGTCCGCGAACGTGCGGCCGCCGACCAGCGGCCCGCCCAGACCGTTTCCCGCGCGATCGAAATCGGCGCCCGGGTCCTCGACAGCGAGGAGACGGCGGCGAACGTCGATTACGTGCGCGCTGAGCTCGAGCGGGGCGTGGGGCCGCTCCGCGAGGAACTCGCCGAGACCCTCGAGCAAGGCAACAACGACCTGGCCGAGAAGATCGCTACCTCCTTCGGTGCGGACCGTAGCGGGTCAGTGCAGCAGCAGATTAGGGAGATCGTCGCCCGCGCCAACGAGGACCAGCGCGTCGCGATCGCGCGCCTGTTCTCGAGCGACGATGGCGCAAACCCGCTGACCGACTTCAAGTCCGCCGTCGTCAGGGGCCTCCAGGAGGCCGACGAGCGCCGCCAGCGTGACCGAGAGGTCGACCGGAAGCGGATCGAGGACCTGATGGACGAGGTGGTCGTCCTCCGCGAGAAGCTCGGCTCCCGCGAGGAGTTGGAAGAGGAGCGCGCCCGCGGTACGGCCAAGGGCCGGGATTTCGAGGACGGCGTCTTCGCGGCGATCGAGCGGATCGCTGCCGGTCGAGGCGACACGGCGCTCCATACGGGCCACGAGCCCGGCGCGGGCGGGAGCAAGAAGGGGGACGTCCTGGTCGAACTCGGCGCCGCCGACGGGCCCGCGACCGGGCGGATCGTCTTCGAGATCAAGGACTCGCGCCTCTCGAAGCCCAGGGCTTTCGCCGAACTGAACGGAGCACTCGAAGCCCGTAGCGCGTCGTTCGCCATCCTGGTCGTGGCTGGCGAGCAGAACGTCCCTCCCGGGCAGCAGGAGCTGCACGAATACGAGGGCAACAAGCTGATCGTCGCTGTCGACGCGGAGGTCCCGGACGGACGCGAGCTGGAGCTGGCCTACCGATACGCGCGGTGCCGCGTGGTCCTGACCCGGGAGGGCGAGCTGGCGATGGACGCCGCGGGTGTCCGCGACGCGACGGCGGAGGCGGTTGCCGCGCTCGACGACGCCCGGGGAATCAGGTCGGCCCTGACCAGCGCGCGCAACAGTGTCGACCGCGCGCGGACGGGGGTCGACACGATGGTGGACTCCGTTTTGGAGCGCCTCGAACGGATCGAGGGCCTCGTTGCTCCTACGGACGCCGACGCCTGAGATCGCGCCGGCGCCGCAACCCCATGCGTTCGCACTTTCGCTCGCTGCGCGGGAGCAAGTGCGAACACGCCGCCCTACGGCAGCAGGAGCTCGCTGGAGGACGAGTAGCGCTTCGGGCCGACCCTGAGCTCGGCGGCGGTCGCCCCCGGGATGTCGGCGGCGCCGATGGTGTAGTCGCCCGTCGGCAGGTCGACCTTGAATTCAGCGGTGCCGTTGGCGACGACCGGCCCGGAGCTGCGCTTCTGGGGGCCCTGGATGTCGAGGGCGGTGTCGAATGTCGTGGTGTTGGAGATCGTGAAGTTGACGGTCTGCGGCACGTCGCGGTCGATTTCCTGGCTCGGCGTCTTTTCGTTCTGGGTCAGATGCTGCTGATCGCCGCCGCTGAAGCCCACCGAGGCGGGCGAGACGTCAACCGACTTCTCGCTGATCGAAACCGTGATCTCGATCGGCAGGGCGGGGCGCGGGTCGTTCTCGTGCTCCTCGGCGCCGCAAGACGCGAGTGCCAGCAGGCACAAGGCGCCGAGCGCCACGGCCCGTCCGCGGTTGGCTCTCCCGCGACCCATTCCGGGCGGGAATCTAACCGAACGACCGGGGCCGAGCGGCAGTTCGCGGGGTTCGGGTCATCCCGTCGGCCGCGTTCAGCCGAACCAGACGGAGCCCCGCTCCGACACCATGTCCTCCAGCTCGAGCTGAATGCGAGTGCGGATCTGCTCGGCGATCGACTGAACCTCGGCGGGGTCGTCGGCAGTCTCCAGCGGGTACTCCGACATGTCGATCGGCTCGAGGAAGCGGATCTTGAACTTCGCCGGCATGTACATCAGCCCGGCGGCGAGCCCGAAGTGCGGGAACGCATGATTGAGCGGGAAGTAGATGAGTCCGCTGATCCGCTGCAGCGGCCGCAGGTGGGCGAAGATCGGCATCGCCTCCTCGCCGCCGATCAGCGCCAGCGGCACGATGGGCACTCGCGCCCGAATCGCCGTGCGGACGAAGCCGCCGCGGCCGAAGCGTCGCAGCCGATACCGCTGCCAGAACACCTTGCGGCTTCCCTTCTGCCCTTCGGGGAACACGATCGCCAGCCGACCCTCGTCGAAGAGCAGCCGCTGCGCGTTGTCGCGGTGGGCCGCCACCAGCCCCATTTTGTTCGTCAGCATCCCCACGCCGGGATAGCCCTTGAACCAGTGCTCGCCGAGCATGTAGAGCGGCCGGGGCACGGGGTGCTCGTTGCGAATCGCCTGCATCACCATCGGGGCATCCGGGGGCAACGCGCCGGAATGGTTCGAGACGAGCAGCGCACCACCCTCCGAGGGCACGTTCTCGATCCCCTCCGTCTCGACCCGGAACCAGTAGCGGTAGTAGAAGTTGAGCACCGGGTCGACGAGCGACACGAACCGCTCGGAGCGGCCCCAGTCGTCGAGCTCGCGCTCCTCGTCGCTGGCCGGCAGCAGGGCCCTCAGGTCGGGCAGGTTCGCCGCGGGCCGGCGCTCCTCGGGCGTCGCGAGCTCGTCCGGCCTCGGGTCGTAGGTCTGCGGCTCTTCGTCTGCCAGGACGGGGCCCGGGGGCTCGACTGCTCCGGCGGTCGGACCGCCGAACAGCGGGCTGTCGGCGCCGAGCGGTTTCCCGCCCAGACCCTGCCGCCGGGCGCTCAAGAGGTTTCTCCGAAGGGGAGCTCGACGACCGTTGCCGCCCCGCCTCCCTCGATCGCGAGGATTGCTCCGGGCTCCGCCTCGCGGCGCACGATCGCCAGCCCGATCGGCCCGAAGGCGGGGGAGAGGCAGGAGCTGCCAAGCGTCCCGACCTCGCGGTCTCCGAGACGCAGCTTCGCCCCCGCCGTGACCGGCGCGTCGAGCCTCAGACCTCGCAGGTGACGATTGGGCTTCCCCTTGTAGTGGAGCCGCGCGACGGTCTCCTGCCCGATGTAGCAGCCCTTGGTGAAGCTCACCGCCCGCTCGACGATGCCGGCCTCGGCGGGCATCGTCTCCGCGGTCATCTCGCGCCCGAAGCGGGGGACTCCGCGCTCGATTCGCAGGATCTCGGCCGCTTCTTCGACGACCTGAGGGGTGTCGCCCCGACGCAGGTCGGCGTCGGCCCGCGGGCAGATGACGTCGTAGCCGGTCTCGGTTACGACTCGCCAGGAGTCCTCTCGCCCGTCGATCGGGCGGACTGACCCCGATGGCGGCGAAGGGCCGCCGTCCCGCGCCTCCTCGAGCGCCAGCGGTCCGATGAACGAAAGCAGCGCGCATTCCTCGCCGAGGTCGATGATCTCGACGTCGCGCCCGATGCTGTACATGCGCAGGTGGCGCAGCACCGCCTCCCGCGCGTCGCCCTCGGCATCGATCCAGATCCGGTCCTCGGCGAGCCGCAGGACCCGCATGTCGGCCTGCATGTGGCCCTTGCGGTCCAGCAGCGCCGAGTAGCAGCCCGCGTCGACCGCCAGCGCCTCGACATCGTTCGTCAGCTGGCCCTGGAGGTAGTCCGTGCCCTCGGACCCGCTGACAACGAGCTTCGCGCGGTCGCTGCGGTCGAGAACGCCGGCCTCCTCCCGGAGCTGCCTGTACTGCCCGTCCAGCTCGATTGCCGCCGGCGCTTCCACGGGGGTCAGTCTACGCGGGCGGCCCGCCGCCCGAGACGACCTTTAGATCTGTCAAAATCTCAGTTGTGAGTGACAAAAAGGGTCAAGACGCTCCCCGCTCGCATCGGCTCAGCCGTCGCCGGCTGCTCGGGGCCGCCGCAGCCGGATCGGCGCTGCCGGTCCTCCACGAGCTGGTCCCCCACCGCGGCCTCCACCACGCGATCGAGGGCGCAGCCGCCGCCGAACACGGCCACGGTGACCCCGCCTCGACCCGCGGTGCCGGTGCCCACTCCCACAACGGGTTCGCCGCCGGACCCGAGGTGGATCACGGAGCAAACGGCTTCGATCCGAGCGAGATCGTCCGCGACTTCGACTGGGGCCGGACCCGGCGCCTGGCCGGCGGTCGCGTCCTACGCGAGTGGGAGCTCTTCTCGGCCGACAAGACGATTCAGGTCGCCCCCGGGGTCGAGTACCAGGCCTGGGTCTACAACGGGCGGGTTCCGGGCCCGACCCTGCGCTGCCGTGAGGGCGAGCGCCTGCGGATCCGCTTCGTCAACGGCTCGGCCCACCCCCACACGATCCACTTCCACGGCATCCACCCCGACTTCATGGACGGCATGCCCGGGGTCGGCGAGGGACTGGGCGGCGGCCTGATCCGGCCCGGTGAGGAGTTCACCTACGAGTTCGACGCCGAGCCCTTCGGCACCCACCTCTACCACTGCCACGCCACGCCGCTCGCCGAGCACATTGCCAAGGGCCTCTACGGCGCCTTCATCGTCGACCCGAAGGAGGGGCGTCCGGAGGCCGACGAGCTGGTGATGGTGATGAACGCGTTCGACACCAACTTCGACTTCGCCAACGAGGTCTACGCGGTCAACACGATCGGGTTCCACTACGCCCGTCATCCGATCAGGGTCAAGCGCGGGGAGCTGGTCCGGATCTATCTGACGAACATCACCGAGTACGACCCGATCAACTCGTTCCACGTCCACGCCAACTTCTTTCACTACTTCCCGACCGGGACCTCGCTCCAGCCGATCGAGTACACGGACACGATCATGCAGGCGCAAGGGCAGCGGGGGATCCTCGAGCTGCGCTTCCCGCATCCAGGCAGGTTCATGTTCCACGCCCACAAGACGGAGTTCGCCGAGCTCGGCTGGCTCGGGTTCTTCGAAGTCGAGTGACCCGATGGGATTTTCGGATCAGAGACCAGCCGGCGAGGGCTCCGAAAGAGCCCGCAGGTGATCTAGGTGGAGGCCAGGACGGAGAGCGCAACTACCGTGGGGCGCGCCCCCGCCTGGCTGCTCGGGCTCGGGCCGCTGCTGCTGATCGCAGCGGCGATCGCCGCCTTCGCGCTCCTCGGCGCTCCCGGGCTCGGCGACCGCAACGGCGTGCCGGTCGAGGACCTGGTCGTCGACCGCACGGCGCTGCGCCCCGGTGAGATCGAGCTGACCATCCGCAACGACGGGCCCGACCCGGTCCGGATCGCCCAGGTCTCGGTCAACGACGCCTACGTGAACTTCGACGCCACCCACGAGGAGGTGGGCCGGCTCGGCTCGACCCAGGTCACGGTCCCCTACGGCTGGGTCGAGGGCCAGTCCTACGAGGTCTCCCTTCTGACCTCGACCGGTGGGGTCATCGACCACGTGATCGATTCCGCCGCCGAGACGCCGGCCGTCGACGGCGGATTCTTCGCGCTGATGGCGCTGCTCGGCGTGTACGTCGGCGTCATCCCGGTCGTCCTCGGGATGCTCTGGCTGCCCTTCGTCCGGCGGATCGACCGCCGCTGGCTCCAAGCCCTGTTGGCGCTGACGGTGGGGCTGCTCGCATTCCTCGCCATCGACGCCGTGGGCGAGGGGGTCGACGTGGCGGCCTCGGGCTCCCAGGCCTTCGGCGGTCCGGCGCTCGTCTTCGTCGGCGCTCTGATCGCCTGGCTCGGGCTC
>DATFPJ010000082.1:0-4294 GCA_035264865.1 Solirubrobacterales bacterium | reverse complement strand
CGACGTACTCGGAGCCGTCGACGTCCCAGACGAGCGCGCCCTTGCCGCGGTCGATGTAGACGGGCCACGGGTCGTTGAGCTGGAAGGAGGATGGGACACCGCCCGGCATCACCTTGCGCGCTCGGTCGAAGTACTCCGCCGAGGTCGGCGTGTGCTCGCGGAAGCGAGCCATCTGCTCCTCCGTGAGCCTGTTGATCGTCTTGCGGTCGATCGTCGATTCGGCCGCGGTCCCTCGCTGCGCCATCAGGCCCGCAGCGTATCGGGGAGCGGCTCGAACTCAGGGTGCCGTGACATCGAAAATGCCAGCGTGGCGCACGCCAAAGAGGCGACCGCGGCGAGGTAGAAGGCGGCGCTGTAGCCCGCGATCGCCGCGGCGGCGCCGACCAGCGGCGAGCCGACCAGCATCCCGAGATCGAAAGCGGCTGTGAAGGTCCCCATCGCCCGCCCCCGGCGATCGGGGCCGACGCGGTTCACCGCCACCAGCGAGAGCGACGGGAAGAGGAGCGAGAAGGCGGCGCCCATGCCGATCGCGCCCGCGATCACCACGCCGAGGTTCTGCGCGGCGCCGACCAGGACGAGGCCTGCGGTCTCGATCAGCGCGGCGGCCACCGCGCAGCGGGCGGGCCCGACACGATCGGGCAGCCCCCCGGCGAGCAGGCGGGTCGCCACCACCGTCGCCGCGAAGACGCTGAAGACGGCGGGGCCGTGACCGATTCCGCGGTCGTCCAGGCTGAGCACGATGAAGGCCGAGACCGCCGCAAAGCCGAAGACGCTGAGGGCGAAGGTGACGCCGGGGCCGAGGGCCTCGCGTGAGATGAAGGGGCCGCGCACGCCGGTCTCCGTCGCGCGGTACTGCTCGGGGAGCCGCGTCGCGATCGCGGCTCCGAGCAGCGGTGCGCCCGCCGCGAACGCCCAGACCAGGTGGAACCCTCCGGCGTGCTGCAGCAGGACCCCGATCGGAGGGCCCAGGGTGAGGCCGGTCCAGATCGCAAGTCCGTAGAGGCCGATCATCCGCCCGCGCTGCTCCGGAGGGGCCATGTCGACGTTCCAGGCGGAACCCGCCGTGAACACCGTGCCCTCGCCCGCGCCGAGGAAGAACCGGGCGATGATCAGGCCGGGAATTCCGGCGGGGACGAAGTAGAGGACTCCCGCGACCGCGGCCAGCAGGGCGCCCACGATCACCGTCGGCTTGCGCCCGCGGCTGTCGGCGAGGTTGCCCGCGATCGGCCGGCAGACGATCCCGGTCAGCGCAAAGGCGCCGCTGACGATCCCGACCTCGAGGTCGGACCCGTTCAGGTTGTCCTTCACGTAGTGGGGGAGGACCGCCAGCGTCGCACCCACCGCGAGCAGACCCAGGTTGGTGACGATGAAGATCCCGGCGAACGACGCCCACGGTGAGCGTGAGCCCATCGTCCGAGCCTAGTGGCCGCTAGCCGAGCGAGTCGGCAGGGAGCGGCACCGTCGCGTCGGGGAAGTAGTGGACCCGGACGTGGTCGCCGAGCTGGTTCTCGCCGATGAAGGTGAAGTCCGCCGGGAGCCAGAGCGCTTTGTTGAAGTAAGCCCTCATCCCCTCGTTCTCGAGCTCGAAGAGCATCCCCGGCGCACGCGTGTCCTCACCGCTCACGAAACGCTCCTCCAGTTGGTCTCGGTTCCTGAAGATCAGCTGTGCCGCGAGGTTGCTCATCCGGTGGGACGCGGCGACGAACGTCCGGTAGTGCCACAGGGTCATGCGCAGCTGCTCGTTCCGCTGCAGGTAGACGCTCGATACCGCCGCCAGCGCCCCGTCCGGGTCGACTGCAACCAGCCTGACTTCGCCGACGCGACGCGTTGCTTCTCCGGGACCGGCGATCGCACCCTCACGCTCCCAGAGCCGGATCACGTCCTCAGCGCCGACCTCGCCGGTCTCCGCGAGAGCGAGTATCCGGTAGCGCGGCTCGAGCGGGTACCCCTGCGTCCGCGTCTCGTCGATCGACGGGGAGTTGGGGCGACCCGGCGCGATCGCCGCGCCCCAGAAGTAGCGGATGCGCACCTGGCGGTCATCGTCGAGATAGCCGGCGAACATCAGCTCGGTCCCCGGCCAGACCGCCTCGGGGCGACGACTCATCAGGCTCCGATCGTCGACCAGCACGCAGACGCCGACGTAGGGGGAGCCGCCGTGGTCGAACTCCCGCGCGAGGATCTCGAATGCGGCGTTGAACGCTTCGTCCCAGCGGGCGTCGGACTCCGGGACCAGGACGCACTGATAAATCCAGAACGGGCGTCCTGCGATCAGCCCCACGGTCGCGGGCCGAGCGGCGCTGACGCCGATCACCCGTCCGTCCTCCAGGGCCACGCAGACGAGCTCGGCGAGCCACCGCCGGGCCGCCTCCTCATGGAGATCCCCCTGTCGAGTGAGGAATTCCACGACCTCGGCAGCGAGCGCCTCGTCGAGCTCGCTCCGCGCCGCGGCGATCCTGACGGTCACGGGCCGATGCTATCCGCGTCCCTTGACCCCGCCCCATGCGCGCGGATAGGTTCGACGGGAAATAGGCGAGACGGAAGGACTCCAGTGAGCAGGCATCGGCGGCGGAGAAACAGCAGACGGATTGACCATCGGCGGACGATCGCGGCGAAACGCACCGTGGTCGCCGGCACGGGGCTATCGCTGGGCGTGACCCTGGCCACCGGAGCCGGCGCCGAGGCGGCGACCTTCACGGTCAGCAACCTGAACGACTCCGGCGCGGGCAGCCTCCGGCAGGCGATCCTCGATGCCAACGCGACGGCGGGCGCCGACCAGGTGACGTTCCAGTCGACGCTGTCGGGGCAGATCACCCTGACCAGCGAGCTGCCAGTCACCGACGCCGTCGACGTAATCGGCCCCGGCGCCAAGACGCTGGCGATCAGCGGCAACGACAACTCCCGCATCTTCAATGTCGACGTCCGGCCGGCCGAGAACCTCCCGGTGACGATCTCGGGGCTGAAGCTCACGGGTGGAAACGACATCGGTGGCGCTGCGATCGCGAGCAAGTACGCGAACCTGACCGTCTCAAACGCGGTGATCTCGCAGAACAGCGCAGACTTGGAGGGGGGCGGGATCTGGACCGATGGCGGCCAGGTCCGGGTCGAGTCCTCGACCGTGAGCGGGAATACCTCGGGGTACTTCGGCGGCGGGATCAGAAACCGCGCAGAGACCACCCTGCCGAGTGGGTTGACGATCGAAAACTCGACGATCAGCGGCAATACGGCCACAGGCGATTTCAGCCATGGCGGCGGGGTCTGGTTCTACGGCCATCCGAGCGGGCCACTGACGATCAGAAGCTCGACGATCAGCTCGAACAGCGCTTCGGGCACCGACTCTTACGCCGGCGGCGGTGGCCTACACGTCGCCGGGAGCTCGCCGCCCGTGACCGTCGTCAGCACGATCATCGGCGACAACAGCGCGCCCCTGGGTCCGGATGTGAGGACACGCCCGGGCGTGACCGTGAACGCGGCCTTCAGCCTCATCGAGAACACGGCGGACGCGGTGATCACGAGCAGTGGCCCGAATGTCTTCGGCCAGGATCCACAGCTGGCTCCGCTCGCCGACAACGGCGGTACTACACAGACGATGGCCCCGGCGTCCACCAGCCCCGCGATCGACAAGGGTGCGTCCCAGGGTCTGACCGGCGACCAGCGCGGCGTTCTGCGGCCGATCGACTTCCCATCGATCCCCAACGCCACGGGCGGGGACGGCTCCGATATCGGCGCATTCGAGCTGCAGCCCGACAACGCGATCCAGCTCGGCAAGCTGAAGCGAAACCGAAAGAAGGGCATCGCCAAGCAGGTAGTGCTGGTGCCGCTGCCCGATGCGGGCACGCTGACGATCTCAGGCAAGGGCCTGAAGACCAAGACGATCAACGCGCCCGAGAGCGGCAAGGTGAAGCTCAAGGTCGTGCCGAAGGGCAAGGCGAAGCGCACCGAGAACCGCACTGGGAGGGTCAAGGTGAAAGCGAAGATCACCTACAACCCGATTGGCAACGCCATCAAGACGCTGAAGAGGAAGGTCAAGCTCAGAAAGCGGCTTCCCTGAACGACTGACTAGCCGCCGGACCGCAGCTCGGCGCGGCGAATCTTCCCGCTCGAGGTCTTCGGCAGCTGATCCGCGAACTCGACGATCCGCGGGTACTTGTAAGGCGCGGTGACGCGCTTCACGTGGTCCTGGAGCTCCCGCGCCAGCTGATCGGAGGGGCTGCCGTTGGCCAGCACGACGACCGCGCGAACGACGGATCCCCGTTCCTCGTCGGGCGCGGCCACCGCCGCCGCCTCGGCCACGGCC
>DATFPJ010000081.1:0-5137 GCA_035264865.1 Solirubrobacterales bacterium | reverse complement strand
TTGACCGGGCCGGCCGACCAGCTCCTACAAGACGCGCAGTGGCAATAGCCGGCGCCCTCCGGATCGCCCGTGACCCTGATCGTGACTGCGCCGCAGTAGCACTGCCCTTCGTAGGTCGTTCCTTCTTGGCTCATGAGTCTTCCCTTCGGTCGAGGTCTTGCTGCGCATGGCAGACGGAGTATCCGCCAGGACGGCCTACACCGCCACGACCACGATGAAAGCGGCATACAGCCCGATCCAGGCGAGGACCGCCGGCAGCTCGAAGCGGTCGCGCAGGCGAAGCGCCCAGTAGGCGATCACCCCGCCCACCAGGCCGAAGGCGACCGAGACCGCCGCGTTCCCGCCGAGATCCCAATCGGTGAAGAGCAGTCCGATGCCGACGGGGACCATTGACTGGAAGACCATCGCGCCGGTGATGTTCCCCAGTGCGAGTGAGTCCTTGCCCACGCGTACCCAGAAGAAGCTGTTCACCTTCTCGGGCAGCTCGGTGGCGAGCGGCGCCAGGATCAGCGAGAGGACGATCGCCTCGACCCCCACGTCCTCGGCCACGTTCAGGAGCTCCTCGACGAATAGGTGGGCGCCGCCGATCATCGCGCCCAAGCCGACGAGGAACTGGAAGACCGCGATCCCCAGTCCGGGTTCCGCCCTGTGGGCCGAGCCTCGGGACAGGATCAGGGGATTGAGCGTCTCCTCCGGCTGGGCCTCACCGCCCTGCGCCAACGTGAGCCAGACGTAGGCGGGATACGCGCAGAGGAACGCGATCCCGGCCGGGATCCGGAGGCCGGGCGGTGCGCCGAACCCCAGCGCGAGCGCCAGCGCGAAGAAGGTCAGGAAGAAGGCGAGGTCGCGATCGAGGGTGGCGACGTGCGCTCGGAGGAAGATCCCCTGTGGGCGCCGCGCCCGGTAGAGGTAGGCGGAGAGGCCGACGAGGCCCATCGCGAGGGTGGCGAGCAGAAAGGGCGCGCCGACGATCGCTCCAACCGCGATGTCCTCGCTCTTGGAGCCCTCGATCAGGGCGATGATCGCGATCAGGGTCTCGGGCATCGCCGTACCGACCGCCGCGAGCAGGCTGCCCACGGCCCCCTCCCTCAGCTCCAGGCGATGGCCGATCCACTCGACCGCATTGGTGAACAGCAGCGCACCGGCGAGGATCACGGCGAAACTCGCGATCAGGAGGACGAAGTCCATTGCGTCGCGTCAGGCGTAGCCGAAGGCGAGTGCGAGCACCAGGTACACCAACAGCAGCTGCAGGCCCTCGTACCAGGTCGACTCGCCCTCCTGGGTCACCTGATTCGCGATGATCGCGGCGATCGCCAGGCCGGCCAGCTCGAGGCCGTTGAAGACCAGCGGCATCGGCGCCGGTCCGAGGACGAACGAGACCAGCACAAGGACCGGCGCCACGAACAGCGCCACCTGCGCGCTCGAGCCGATCGCGATGTTGACCGCCAGGCTCATCTTGTTCTTGTAGGCCACCAGCACCGCCACCCAGTGCTCGGCGGCGTTGCCGACGATGGCGACCACGATCGCGCCGATAAAGAACTCCGAGAGGCCGATCGAGTGCGAGGTCTCCTCGATCGAGCTGACCAGGATCTCGGAGAGAACTCCCACCAGCGCGCCCGAGATCGCGAGGGCGAGGACGGAGCGACGGGTGCTCCAACTGCCACGCCCCTCCGTATGCGACTCCTCCTCATGCGGGTTGAAGAGCGCCGCGTGAGTTCGCAACGAGAAGAGCAGGCCCGCGGCATAGGAGAGGATCAGCACGCAGGCGACGGCAAAGGAGAGCTGCTCGAGGTCGCTGCCGTAGTGCACCCGCTCGTCGCCGGGAAGCGGCAGCGACACCCCCTGCACCAGCGCGAAGACGCCCGGCATGATCAGCGCCGCACTAGCGAGCAGGAGCATCGTGGACTGCACGCTGGCGGCGGTCTGGCCGAACTTCTGCACGCCGTGGGTCCGGTGACCGCTGAGGCCGCCGACCAGCATCGCGGCGCCCATCACCAGCAGGATGTTGCCGAGGATCGAGCCGATCAGCGACGCCTTGACGACCTCGTGAAGACCCTTCTCGAGCGCGAACAACGCGATGATCAGCTCCGGCGCGTTGCCGAAAGTGACGTTGAGCAGGCCCCCGATCACGTTGCCGGACCGCTCGGCCAGCTCCTCGGTCGCGCGTCCCATCATCGCCGCCGGCGGGACCAGCGCTACGGCGGAGACGAAGAAGACCACGACCGCCGAGGCATCGAGCAGGTCCACCAGGACCGCGGCGGGAATCAGCGGCGACAGCAGATACGGCCAGGAATCGGCGCCGATCAGCCGCCGTCGTCTCGGCGACCCGGATGGGCTCTGCGGCATGGCGGGCAGCTTACGTAGCTACTGGCCGAGCAGTCCGGCGCACCGCTGGAGCTGCGAGACGCCGGTCGCCTGCTGCAGGCACTCCTGGTAGCGCTGGGTCGCCGACGCGCTCGGCGCGGTGGTCGAGCCGCCCGACTCCGGCAGGGCGCCACTGTTGCCAATCCCCCCGCGGAGGGTGTTGCCGAGGTCGCCCAGGTTGATCCCGTAGCGATCGAGCAGTGACTTCAGCGGCTGCGCGTTCGCGGGGGCCTGGATCGTCTCGGTCTTGTTGACGTCCGCGAGGTTGAGCTGGAAGAAGAAGCTGACGGAGTCGGGCGCTCCGGGAGTACCGGGCGGCGGCTTGAGCTCGAAGTCGAGCTGGAGCCGGCGCAGCAGCTTGTCGTCCTCGCCCGAGTTGACGTCGATGTCGCCGGACTCGATCGTCTGCTTCAGCTGGTCGAACTCGGCGGGATTTACCTGGCCGGCCGCCTGGCCGGCGCGTGCGGCGATCTTCTTCAGGTCCTCGATGAACTGGTTCACGTTCGCCTTGCCCGAGATGTGGATCGTCTTCGTCCCCTCGACGTCCTCGGTCCCGTCGTTATTGAGGTCGGTCAGCCACCTCGAGACGTCGATGCCGAGGGCCTGGAGCAGCCCGCCGCCCTGGTTCGATTGGTTCTGCGCCTGAAGCTGGGCGTATGTGGTGACGAACTCCTGATAGAGCGCCTGCGGCACCGCGTACTCGGTGCCCTGGAACTTGAGGAAGGCCTGATCCCCAGTCGAGGTGAGACCGCCCGTGCCGGAGAAGCTCTGGGCCCCTCCCTCCCCATGGAGCGAAACATCGAAGTCGAAGAGCGGGAACTGGTCCGGCCCGCGGCTCTGGAACTTGCCCCCGAGCTTCGCCTCGACCTTCCCCGGGTCCTCGCCGCCGTTGGTCTCGATCCTGAGATCGAGGTCGAACGTCCCGCTTCGGATCGGGGTCGGGTTGTCGAAGGTCTGGTGGAGGACCTGCTGCGGGTCCTCGTCGTTCCCGCCTCCGCCGCAGGCAGCGACGAGCAGCACCGAGGCAAGCGCGAGAAGCAGGGCGATCAGGGGCCGAATCCGGGTCAAGCGGCGCCGCAGGGTAGCGCAAGCCCCGTAGCGGAAACCCCGCTTCGCTGTCCTATCCTCAGCTTCGATGGAGGGGAGGAGGAACTGCCCGAGCTGCGGCGCCGAGAATCCCGCGCACGCGCGCTTCTGCATGTCGTGCGGGACGGAGCTCGCGCCGCTCTGCCCGAGCTGCGGCGCCCAGAACCCGCCCGGCGCCAAGTTCTGCATGGAGTGCGGAACGGCCCTCTCCGCCGCCCCGGCGCCGTCCGCGCCCACCCCAACCGCGACCGAGGTCGAGGCGCCCCCGGAGGAGCGACGCCAGGCGACCGTGCTCTTCGCCGACCTCTCCGGCTACACCGCCGCCGCCGAGCGCATGGACCCGGAGGCTGTCAAGGCGCTCGTCGACCGGACGCTCCGGCGGCTCGGCGAGGAGATCGAGCGCTTCGGTGGCACGATCGACAAGTTCATCGGCGACAACGTGATGGGGGTCTTCGGCGCGCCGGTCTCCCACGAGGACGACCCGGAGCGCGCCGTCCGGGCCGGACTGGCGATGCAACAGGCGATGGAGGAGGCGAACCGCCAAAGCCGCGAGAAGTTCGACGTCGGGTTCTCGTTGCGCGTCGGGATCAACTCGGGGGAGGTGATGGCCGGTGCGGTGGGCGACCGCTACACCGTGATGGGCGATGCGGTGAACGTCGCCGCGCGACTTCAGGACGCCGGGCGCCCCAGCACCGTCACGGTCGGCGAATCGACCTACCGGGCGACCCGCGATGCGATCGCCTATGAACGACTCGAGCCGCTCACGCTGAAGGGCAAGGAGGAGCCGGTGCCGGCCTGGGAGGCGACCGCCGTGCTCTCAGAGCCGCGCCGCAGCCCGGCCCGCGCGGAGACGCCGCTGATCGGCCGCGACGAGGAGGCGGCCCTGCTCACCTCCCTCGTCGACCGGGTCGAGCGCGAGGGCCGCCCCCACCTGGTCACCGTGATCGGCCAGGCCGGGGTCGGCAAGTCCCGCCTGCTTCGCGAGCTGATGTCGAACGTCGCCGAGTCCGACCACCCTCCGACCATTCGCCGCGGCCAGTGCCCGCCCTACGGAGCCGGGATCGCCTACTGGGCGCTGGCCGAGGTGCTCAACGACGAATTCGAGATCCGGGACAACGAGGCCCCGGAGGTCGCCTGGGACAAGCTGCGCCGGGGCGTGTCGGCCCTGATGAAGGAGCTGGGCGACGAGTCCGCCGGCGACCGCAACGCCGCCCTCCTCGCGATCCCGCTCGGACTGGAGACCCCCGAGGAGCTTCAGCAGGCGGAGCCGGACCCGCAGAGGATGCGCGAGGCGCTCTTCTCCGCCGCCCGGTCGGTGGTCGA
Organism: Solirubrobacterales bacterium; assembly: GCA_035264865.1. GTDB lineage: Bacteria > Actinomycetota > Thermoleophilia > Solirubrobacterales > 70-9 > DASUPK01. The sequence goes on along the minus strand of DATFPJ010000081.1, from coordinate 364 downwards.
GGCGATCGCGAAGCGTCGCTCGCTGGTGCTCGCCATCGACGACATCCACTGGGCGGACGAGGGGATGCTCGACCTGATCGACCACCTGACCCGCTGGGTGCGCGCGCCGCTCCTACTCGTCTGCCTGGCCCGGGATGAGCTACTGGAGCGCCGGCCCGGCTGGGGCGGCGGCCGGCGCAATGCGACCACGATCTCGCTCGAGCCGCTGACCGAGGCGGAGACGCGTGAGCTCGTCGCGGCACTGCTGCCGGGCTCAAACGGGGCCTCGCAGGACCGCCGCGTCAACGGCGACGGCGACGTCGTCCCGCAGGTGGCGGAGCGCTCTGGAGGCAACCCGCTCTTCGCCGAGGAGATGGTCAACCGC
>DATFPJ010000080.1:0-7395 GCA_035264865.1 Solirubrobacterales bacterium | reverse complement strand
AGAAGGCCGGCAAGGAGAAGATCCAGATCGAGCCTCCGGCGGTCGACGAGGAGACCTACGACTCGATCAAGGCCTCCCACGGGGACAAGCTGGACGAGGCCACCCAGGTGCAGGCCAAGCTCGACCGCCAGGAGGCGATCGACGCGGTCGAGGCCGAGGTGCTCGAGCAGTACGCGCCTCCGACCGAGGACGAGCTGCCCGATCGCGAGCGGCTCGCCGAGGTGAAGGCCGCGTTCGCGAAGCTCGAGAAGGACATCATCCGCAGGCGCATCGCCGTCGACAAGAAGCGTCCCGACGGCCGCGCCCAGGACGAGATTCGACCGATTGAGACCGAGGTCGACGTGGCGCCTCGCGTGCACGGCTCGGCCCTCTTCACGCGGGGCGAGACGCAGATCCTCTCCAGCGTGGCCCTGGGCACCACTCGCATGGACATGAAGGTCGACAACCTCGGCCTCCAGGAGACCAAGCGCTTCTGGCACCACTACAACTTCCCGCCGTTCTCGGTGGGGGAGGCCGGCTTCATGCGCGGCCCCAAGCGGCGCGACATCGGGCACGGGGCGCTCGCCGAGAGGGCGCTCGAGGCGACGATCCCGGGCGAGGAGGATTTCCCCTACGTGATCCGGATCGTCTCGGACACGCTGGAGTCCAATGGCTCCTCCTCGATGGGCTCGGTCTGCGCCTCCTCGATGGCGCTCCAAGCTGCAGGAGTGCCGGTCAAGGCGCCGGTCGCCGGGGTGGCGATGGGCTTGATCAAGGAGGGTGACGACTACATCGTCCTCACCGACATCGCCGGCGTCGAGGACCATCTGGGCGACATGGACTTCAAGGTCGCCGGAACGAAGGAGGGCATCACGGCCCTCCAGATGGACATCAAGATCACGGGCGTCACGCTCGAGATCCTCAGGGACGCGCTCGACCAGGCCAACAAGGGCCGCCTGTTCATCCTCGAGCGGATGTCCGATGCGATCGACGGGCCGCGCGAGCAGCTCTCGCAGTTCGCGCCGAAGATCACCTCGATCAAGATCGATCCGGAGAAGATCGGGGCCCTGATCGGCAAGGGCGGCGAGACCATCCGCGGCCTCTCGGAGGAGTTCGAGGCCGAGATCGACGTCGACGACGACGGGACGGTGCGCCTCTACGCACCCACCGGCGAACTTGTCGATGCGCTGGCCGAGCGGATCACCTCGATGACCAAGGACGCGGAGATCGGCGACAAGTTCCGGGGCAAGGTGGTGAAGACCACCAACTTCGGCGCCTTCGTCGAGCTCGCCAAGGGCACCGACGGACTGCTTCACATCTCCAACGTGAAGCCGGGCGAGCGGGTCGGGGCGGTCGAGGACGTCCTCAGCCAGGGCGACGAGATCGACGTCACGGTCGTCGAGGTCGACAAGGAGCGCGGCCGGATCGGCCTGCGTCTTTCGGAGGATCCGGACGTCTCGGGCAAGTCGGCCGAGGAGCTCGCCGGCGTCGGCACCGGCGATCCCGGACCCCCTGGGCGCCGCAGCCGTGATGGCGGCGGCGGCGGCCGGCGGCGGGAGCGCGATGGTGGTGGCGGCGGCGGGCGCCGTCGCGAGCGCGATCGCGGCCGGGACCGCAGCTAGGCGGTCAGGTGCCGCGCGAGCATGCGGAGGTAACGGAGCTCGATTCGGGCATCCGGGTGGCCACCGAGGTAGTCGCCTCGGTGCGCTCGGTCGCCCTCGGACTCTGGGTCAGGACCGGATCCAGGGATGAGACGCCGGCTCAGGCCGGCGTCTCGCATTTCCTCGAGCATCTCCTCTTCAAGGGGACCAAGCGCTACTCCGCGATCGAGATCGCAGAGATCTTCGACGGCCTGGGCGCCTCGGTGAACGCGGCAACGGGCAAGGAGTCCACGAACCTGTACGCCCGCTTCCTCGATACCCACACCGAGGAGGCGTTCGACCTGCTGTCGGAGATGCTGCTCGGCCCGACCTACCCGGAGATCGACTCCGAGCGCGAAGTCGTGCTCGAGGAGATCGCCATGTACGAGGACGAGCCGCAGGACAAGGTCCACGACGTGCTGGACGAGGCGGTGTTCGGCGGCCATCCGCTCGGCCGCCGGGTGCTCGGCGAGGCCGAGGTGATCAGCTCGATTCCGGTCCCCGAGATCGACGCCTACCACCGCGCCCGCTATACCGGGGCGAACATCGTGGTTTCCGCAGCCGGGAACCTGAAGCACGAGCAGATCGTCGAGCTCACCCGCAAGCACGTCGAGCCGCCGGCGCCGGGCGAAGCGGCGGGGCTGGAGGCTCCGGCCGTGGACGGCCCGCAGGTCGGCTTCCAGCAGAAGGACACCGAGCAGTTCCACATCTGCTTCGGTGGTCCGGGAATCGACCGCGCCGACGAGCGCCGCTATGCGCTCAGCATCCTGGACGCGGTCTTCGGCGGCTCGACCTCCTCGCGACTGTTCCGGGAGGTGCGCGAGAAGCGCGGTCTCGCGTACGCGGTCGGGTCCTACACCCAGCAGTACGTCGACAGTGGGCTGATCGGGATCTACGTCGGCACCCGCGGCGACAACGTCGAGGAGGCCTGCGGGATCATCGGACGCGAGCTGGCGTCCATCCACGCCGACGGGATCACGGATGACGAGCTGGCACGCGCGAAGGAGCACGTCAAGGGCCGGATGGTGCTCTCGGCGGAGTCGACCGCCGCCCGCATGGGGCGCATCGGCAAGGCGGTCCTGTTCGACATGCCGGTGCTGACCCTCGACGAGCTGCTCGAGCGGATCGACTCGGTCACGAGCGAGGATGTCGCCGAGCTCGCCCGCGAGCTGTATGTGCCGGACTCGCTCTCCGCTGCGGCGATCGCGCCGGACGAGGACCGCTTCCGCGCCGCCCTGGCGCCGGTGAGCGAAGCGCTCGTAGCAGCCTGATCCGCCGAACCTCCCGCATACCCTCGCCAGCGAGCACTCCGGGACATTCGCCTGGGAGTCGCAGCGGCTCGCCTGGAGGCCTGGCGGAGTGGTTCAGCCGGTTGCCACCTGAGTGAGAATCCGGGCTCTCGGGGTGCCGCCCAACCCTGGTGATGCATCGGGGGAGGACCAGACGTTCGTTTCGAGGAAGCCCTTGAACGCCTCAGCTTGCTCGGAGGTATCGAAGTCCAGTTCGACATAGATGTATTTGTCGTCGTCGACCGGTTGGTGGACTCGATGCTCCTTGACACCCGCCTTAGTTCGCGCTTCGGCGAATCGGGCGAACGCGCCCAGCCAGGTCTCGAGATCGGTGATCGGGTGCTCGATGTGCAGCGTTGCCATGCCTCTCCTCGTTCGTGTCGGGGGCCCTCAGCATAAGATCGCGCGATGGCCGATCCGATCAAAGTGGTGGTCTCGGGCGCAGCCGGGCGCATGGGGGAGACCGCCTGCGCGGCGGTGGAGGGGGCGGACGGCATGGAGCTGGTGGGCCGCGCGGACCCGCAGCTCGATACCTCGGTCGAGGACGTGCTGGAGGGATCCGACGTGATGGTCGACTTCACGACGCCCGAGGCGGCTCCAGCGAACGTGCAGGCGGCCATCGAGGCAGGTGTGCACGCGGTGGTGGGAAGCACAGGCTTCGACCTCGACGATCTCCGCCAGCGGGTCACGAGCGTCGGCGGCGATGCCCGGTGCTTCGTCGCACCGAACTTCGCGATCGGCGCCGTGCTGATGATGGAGGCCTCAAAGCAGGTGGCGGCCCATATGCCCGAGGTCGAGATCATCGAGCTCCACCACGACCGCAAGAAGGACGCCCCCTCGGGGACGGCCAAGCGGACCGCCGAGCTGATCCGGGAGGCCGGCGGCAACGTCCACGAGCCGATCCACTCGGTGCGGCTTCCCGGTCTGGTCGCGCATCAGGAGGTGACCTTCGGAGGAGAGGGTCAGACGCTGACCATCCGCCACGACTCGATCGACCGCTCGAGCTTCATGCCCGGGGTTCTGCTCGCGGTCCGAAGGGTCGCCGACCTGCCGGAGCGGTTCGTCGTAGGCCTGGAGAATCTGCTCTGAGCGGTACTCTCGTTGTCCGAGGGTGCCCGCAGGCGAAGCCGAGGAGTGACCCGATAATCATGGTTGAAATCGGAGGCGTAATCACCGCGATGGTCACTCCGTTCGCGGAGGACCGCTCGCTAGACGAGGACGCGGCGCGGAAGCTGGCGCGCCACCTGGTCGAGAACGGCTCGCACGGCCTGGTGCTCGCGGGCACCACAGGCGAGTCGCCGACGCTGGATGACGAGGAGAAGCTCGCGCTGCTGCGTGCCGTGCGAGACGAGGTCGGCCCGGACGTGCTGGTGATCTGCGGGACGGGCTCGAACGACACCCGCCACTCCGAGCGGCTGTCGGCGGCCGCCGCCGACAGCGGCGCCGACGCCGTCCTGGCGGTCACGCCCTACTACAGCAAGCCGAACTTCGCCGGGATCAAGGCGCACTACGAGGCGGTCGCCAAGGCGGCCGGGATCCCGGTCGTCCTCTACAACATCCCCTCGCGGGTGGTGGTCAACCTCTCGGCCGAGCAGCTCGCGGAGCTCGCCCAGATCGAGAACGTCGTCGCGGTGAAGCAGGCGAACGACGACGAGCTCCAGCCGATCGAAGGGCTCGGGGTGCTCGCGGGGAACGACGGCACGTTCCTGCCGACGCTTGAGATGGGGGAGTCCGGCGGGATCCTGGTGGCATCGCACCTGGTCGGCTCCGAGATGCGTGAGATCTACGACGCCGTTCAGGCAGGCGAAGTTGAGCGCGCCCGCGAGATCGACGCGAAGCTGCTGCCGATCTACGAGGTCGTCTCCAGAACCAACCCGATTCCGGTCAAGTGCGCTCTCGAGCTGCTCGGGATCTGCTCCTGCCGCGCCCGCCTGCCGATCGTCGAGGCCGACGAGGAGCAGAAGGCCGAGGTGCGGCAGGCCCTCGAGACGCACGGCCTGCTGGCCGGGAGCGCCGCGTAGGTTTGAGCAGCTCCGGCGTTCGGATCCTCCCCCTCGGCGGGCTGGGGGAGATCGGGAAGAACATGACGGCCATCGAGTCCGAGGGCCGGATCGTGATCGTGGACACCGGGCTGATGTTCCCGACGGCCGACATGCTCGGTATCGACCTGGTCCTGCCGGACTTCTCGACCCTCCGCGAGCGCGCGAACGACATCGAGGCGATCGTCCTGACGCACGGACACGAGGACCACGTCGGGGCCCTCCCGTACGTGCTGCGCGAGATCGGCATCCCACCGGTGATCTACGGCGGGCTGCTCACCGTCGGCATGGTGCGGTCCAAGCTCGACGAGCACAAGCTTCGGGACGTCCCTCTCGAGGAGCTTCCGGCCGGCCGCCAAGTCGAGGCCGGGCCCTTCGGCATCGAGCTGGTCCACATGGCGCACTCGATTCCCGATGCGCGGGCGGTGGCGCTGACGACAGGCCTCGGAACTGTGCTCGTCACCGGGGACTACAAGTTCGACCAGACCCCGGTCGACGGGATCCCCGCAGACGTCTCCCGTCTGGCCGAGCTCGGCCGCGAGGGGCTGCTCTGCCTCTGCGGCGATTCGACGAATGCGGACCGTCCGGGCGTCGCGCCGTCGGAGTCGAGTGTCGGCCCGGCGCTGCTCGAGGTCTTCTCGCGCTGCCGCGGGCGGATCATCGTGACCTGCTTCGCGTCCAACATCCACCGCGTCCAGCAGGCGATCGACGCCGCGGCGCGGCTCGACCGGCGGGTCGCGCTGGTCGGCCGTTCGATGCGCAAGAACTTCAACATCGCCTCCAACCTCGGCATGGCCCAGGCGCCCGACGGCCTCTTCATCTCACCCAAGGAGGTCCAGGACTTCCCGGACGAGAAGGTGGTCGTGATCTCGACGGGCAGCCAGGGGGAGCCGCTCTCGGCGCTGCGGAGGATGGCCCATCGCGACCACCCGGATGTGGAGCTCCACTCGGGTGACACGGTGATCTTCTCCGCGACTCCGATCCCGGGCAACGAGCGCTCGGTCAACGAGACGATCGACCGGATCTTCCAGATCGGCGCCCAGGTCGTGACCGCCCGCGACGCGCCGATCCACGCCTCGGGTCACGGCTGGCAGGAGGAGCTCAAGCTGATGCTCAATCTGACCAAGCCCCGACACGTGTTCCCGTTCCACGGCGACCACAAGCGGATGCGCCTGCACGCCGACCTCGCCGAGTCCGTCGGCGTCAAGCCGGAATGCATCTTCACCGGCCGCAACGGGCTCGCGCTCGAGATCGACGAGTCGGGCGCCCGCTTCGGCGAGGACGTTCACGCCAGCATGATCTTCGTGGACGGCGTCTCGGTCGGAGAGCCGGACGAGTTCGCCCTGCGCGACCGGCGCAAGCTCTCGGACGACGGCGTCTTCATCGTGGTGGCGACGATCTCCGCGGACGACGGCTCTCAGGTCGCCGCCCCCGAGGTGATCTTCCGGGGCGTGCCGTTCTCAGAGGATGCCGACGGCCTGCGGGAGGAGCTGCGCGAGGTGATCGAGGACACGCTCGCCGACGCGGCCGAGGAGCAGATCCGCGAGATTTCGTTGCTCCAGCAGGACCTGCACGACGACGTCGCCGAGTTCGTCTACGAGAAGCTCCGGCGCCGCCCGCTCGTGCTCCCCGTCGTCGTCGAGGTCTGACGGTGGCCGACGCGTCCTCGGCGGCCCGCGTCCCTTCGACCGCCGACGAGGAGATCATCTACGCGGAGAGCGGCTCCGTCCTCGCCGAGTGCTCCGAGGCGGAGCGTCTCAGGCGGATCGAGCGGGAGCTCGTCCTGGGGTTCGAGGAGCTGAAGGACGTCGGGCCGGCCGTCTGCGTCTTCGGCTCGGCCCGCAGGCCTCCGGGCTCGCAGGAATACGACCTGGCCCGCGAGCTCGGGCGCGCCATCGGCGAGGCGGGATTCGCCGTGATCACCGGCGGCGGCCCCGGTCTGATGGAGGCGGCGAACCGTGGCGCGCAGGACGCCGGCGTGCTCTCGGTCGGCCTCAACATCGAGCTGCCGCGCGAGCAGGCGCTCAATCCCTACGTCGACCTCGGCATCGAGTTCCACTACTTCTTCACGCGCAAGCTGATGTTCGTCCGGTATTCCGAGGCCTTCGTCGTCTGCCCGGGCGGCTTCGGGACGCTCGACGAGCTCTTCGAGGCCCTGACCCTGATCCAGACCGGCAAGGCGGTCGACCATCCCATGATCCTGCAGGGCCCGGACTTCTGGGCCGGCCTGATCGAGTGGATCTCCTCGCAGCCGTTGGCGAGTGGGATGCTCTCGGAGGAAGACCTCGCTCAGGCCGAGGTGGCCGACGGCGTCGAGGACGTCATGTCGCGGCTCTGCGCGGGGATCTGCGCCCCCGGGTAGCGGGCACGCACGCCGTCTACGAACCTGGGCAGGCGATCCGCGAGCCTGGAGTCCTGGATCTCGAGGACGGACTCGGCGTTCTGCTC
>DATFPJ010000079.1:0-5338 GCA_035264865.1 Solirubrobacterales bacterium | reverse complement strand
GCCAGGGCTGATGCTGCAGAACCTGACGACGCGCGAGCCGGACGAGGACCAGCTCGAGGTCGCGATCCGCGCGCTGCAGGGCGTCCTGGCCGTGGAGGACCCGCGTACCGCCGGCCGGGATCAGGCGATCGAGATCGTCGCGTAGCTCGGGGTCGTCCGCACCGATCCCCGGCTCTCGTCCCGACGCCGCCTGGCGTCACACTTAAGGCGTGATCGAAGACCTGGTGGACCAGATCGAGGGCCGCTTCGCCGAGCTCGAGCGGCAGATGTCCGACCCTGCGGTGATCGCCGACCGCGAGCGCTACGCCGAGGTCGGGCGCGAGTACCGCGAGCTTGAATCCGCCCATGTCTTGGCGCGGGAGTGGCTCACCTTGAAGGACGACCTCGAGGGCGCCCGCGAGCTGATCGCGGAGGACGGCGACGATCCCGAGCTCAAGAGGGTGATCTCGGAAGCACCCGGGCGGCTCGAGGAGCTGGCCGAGAAGATCCGGCTGGCGATGGTCGAGCGCGACCCAAACGACGAGAAGAACGTGATCGTCGAGATCAGGGCCGGGACCGGCGGGGACGAGGCCGCGCTCTTCGCCGGCGACCTGTTCAAGATGCTCACGCGCTATGCCGAGCGCCGCGGGTATTCGGTCGAGGTGCTCTCCCAATCGCCCGCCGAGGTCGGCGGCTTCAAGGAGGTGACCTTCGCCGTGAAGGGCGACGCTGCCTACTCCATCTTCAAATACGAGGGCGGCACCCATCGCGTGCAGCGCGTGCCCAAGACGGAGTCCCAGGGGCGCATCCACACCTCCACAGCGACCGTCGCGGTGCTACCGGAGGCGGAGGACGTCGACGTTCAGATCGACCCGAACGACCTCCAGATCGACGTCTACCGATCGTCCGGGCCGGGCGGCCAGTCGGTGAACACGACGGACTCCGCGGTCCGGATCACCCACCAGCCCACCGGCGCGGTGGTGTCGATGCAGGACGAGAAATCCCAGCTTCAGAACCGCGAGAAGGCGATGCGCGTGCTGCGGGCGCGCCTGCTCGAGCGCGAGATCGCGGAGCAGCAGGCGAAGATCGCCTCCGAGCGCCGCGCGCAGGTCGGCACCGGAGAGCGCTCGGAGAAGATCCGCACCTACAACTTCCCGCAGGACCGGATCACCGACCACCGCGTCAAGCTGACCGCGAGCGGAGTGGACCGCGTCCTGGGCGGCGAGCTCGACGAGTTCACCGACGCCCTCTCCTCCGAGGAGAAGCGCCGGCGCCTCGAGGCGCAGACCGCCGAAACCACCTGAGCGCTGAGCCCGGCAAGTGTCCGAGGAGAACGTCGAGATCGTGCGGCGCGGCTTCGAGGCGTACGTGCGCCGGGACTGGGCGGGGGCGATGGAGCATTTCGCGGAGGACGCGGAGTGGCACCCCTACCTCGGGCAGATCGGCGGGGGCGTGAAGCGGGGTCGCGCGGCGATCGAGCGGATGCTCCGCGACATCGACGTGGACCTCGAGCTCGTCGTGGAGTCCGAGGAGTTCGTCGATCTCGGGGACGAGGTGCTGGTGCCGGTACGCGCCCGCGGGACCGGCAAGGAGAGCGGGGCGAGCGTGGACGCACGGTGGTGCCAGGTGTGGTCGCTTCGTGACGGCGTGGTCGTCAAGGTCGCCGCGTATCCGGATCGGAAGGCGGCGCTGGAGGCCACCGGAAACGACGAAGGATGAAGGCCGCGCCGGCAGCCAGCAGCGTTCGCAACGCGCTCGAGGCCGCGACCGATGCGATCGCGGCGGCCGGCTCGGAGACGGCCCGCCTCGACGCCGAGCTCCTGCTCTGCGAGGCGACGGGCTGGGACCGCACGCAGCTCGCGGCGGGGCCCGAGCTGCGTCTCCCGGTCGGGGCCTCTCGCGAGTTCGCCGCGATGGTCCGCCGCCGGGTACGGCGGGAGCCCGTCGCCTACATCCTCGGCCGCAAGGGCTTCCGCCGAATCGAGCTGCTGGTGAATCAACGGGTGCTGATTCCGCGGCCGGAGAGCGAGCTCCTGGTGGAGGAGGCGGTCGAGCTCTGGCGCAGAGGCGAGCCCGAGGAGTTTCGCGTCCTCGACGTCGGCACGGGCAGCGGCGCGATCGCCCTCGCGGTCGCCGATGAGATCCCAGGGGCCCACGTGACCGCGATCGATACCTCGATGGACGCACTGCGGGTCGCGCAGGCGAACGTGGACCGCCTGGGGCTGGCCGAGCGAGTCGAGGTCGTCTCTGCCGGCGTCGCCTCGCTGCCGGTCCGGGACTTCGACCTCCTGGTGGCGAACATGCCCTACGTGAGCGAGTCGGAGTGGGGGGAGCTCGCTCCGGAGATTCGCGAATACGAGCCCCGGGAGGCGCTCGTTGCCGGTCCCACCGGCCTAGAGGAGATCGAGGCTCTGGTCGCTGTACTCCGCCGCGGCGGAGCACCCAGCGCCATCGCCCTCGAGGTCGGAGCCGGACAGGCGAGCCGCGTGGCGGATCTTCTGCACTCGGCGAGCTTTTGGCCCGCTGTCAAGAAGGACCTGGCGGGCATCGAGCGGGTGGTGACGGCCGTTCAGGTGGTCGAGTGACCGAGGTCGTCTCGATCGAGCGCGACGGGGCTGACGCCGCGCGGAACGCGCTGGAGCGCGCTGTCGGAGAGGGCGGCGTCGCCGTCTTCCCCGCCGACACCCTCTACGGCCTGGCCTGCGATCCGCTCAACGCGGCGGCGGTCGATCGAATCCATTCGATCAAGGGACGCGACGACGGAAAGCCCTCGGCGGTCATGTACTTCTCGCCCCTGGCCATGCGCGAGCTCGTGGGCGGACTCGGGCCGCGGGCCCGCGACGCCGTCGGCGCATTGCTTCCCGGCCCGGTGACCCTGGTTATCCCGAATCCGGAGCACCGCTATCCGCTCGCCTGCCGCGAAGATCCCGAGCGGCTCGGTGTCCGCCTGATCGAGGGACCGCTCGCCGGAGCCATGACCCCGATCTTCCAGACCAGCGCCAACCGCAGCGGGGCTCGGGCGGCGAGAAGCTTTGAGGGGATCGATCCCGCGGTCCTCGCCGAAGCGGACCTGGCCATCGACGCCGGCGAGCTGATCGGCGCTCCGTCGACCGTCGTCGACATCACGCGAATCGACGAGGACGGGAGCTGGGAGATCCTGCGGGAGGGAGCGGTGTCGCGAGAGGAGGTCGACCGGGGGCTCTGCTGAGGCGTCAGTCACCGCCGTCGCGGACCGGCGCGAGCTGGTCGGCCTCATGCTCGGCCTCCTTGTGGCTGGCATAGGCCCACCCGCGGCGGAACTTCTCGCCGCGAGGCTCGAAGACCCAGGCGACCTCGCTGCTCACCTCGGTGCCGGTCCCGCGGCCCGTCGCGGTCATCTGTCCGAGCACCAGGATCCGGCCCTTGACCTCACGAAACTGCTCGAGTTCGACGTGAGGGTTCACGAACATCTCGTCGGTGTCCTCGAACCAGGCCCGCATCCCGTTGTGTCCGTGATAGCCGGGATCCCCCTCGACCCGAGCCGTGAGAAATGGATGCCACTCGCAGTCGCCGCTCCACAGCTCCACCCAGGCCTCCGGGTCACGCGCGTTGTAGGCGTTCCGCCCCTGTTCGAGCATCTGGCGGTAGGCCGCGAGCATGTCCCCCTGAGCGTAGGCCGGTCAGGCGGCGGCTGCCACCGCGCTGCGAATGAACAGCTCCCGTGCCCGCTTGCGCTCGGGCGTCGGCCCGCGCTCGATCCTCTCGAGCGTCATCCCCTGCATCCCCGAGACCACCATCACGGTGAGCACGCGAGCGCGGGCGAAAGGAAGCCCGTCGCTCGCCTCGGTCAACAGCCTCACCAGGACCTCGCGCCATTGCTCGTTCACCTCGGCGATCGTGCGGCGCACCTCGGGCTCGACGACCGAGACGGCTGCCAGGTCGAAGTAGAGGCGTGCCACCCGATCGTCCTCGTCGAGCACCCGCTCCACCCCGGCATCGACGCCCCGGACCACGTCCTCCACGGTGGTCGCTTCGTTGATGGCGTCGAGCACCTGCTCGGTGATCATCTCCGCGATCGAGCGGCCGGCCGACCCGACGAGGCCCTGCTTCGAGCCGAAGTGGTAGGCGACCAGCGGCTTGGACTCGCCCGCCCGGGCCGCGACCTTGGCCATGGTCAGGCCGGCGTAGCCATCCGACTTCAGGACCTCGATCGCCGCCTCGAGGATGCGCTCACGGGCCCCGGTCGAGGGGCGCCCGCGACGGACGGGGGCTGTCGCCATCAACGCTTCGCCTCCTCGTTTATTTCACGGGTCGCGCTGGCGCGCGCCCTCGCATCACCGGGGGCTACGCGAATCATGCCGCGGCCAGCATCGCCGGGTCGAGACCCATCGCCGCCAGCTTCTTCGAGAGCGACTTCGCCGCGTACTCGAAGATCTCGGACGAGTGGTAGAAGGGCGTGTCGAAGTTGTACGGGTCGTCGACCCACGGCGGGACGAAGACGAGGGGCGCCACCTTGAGGCACTCCTTGAGCGTCTCCTCGACGATCCTCGCGTTCGCCTGGTCGGCCTTGATCGCGTCGGCAAGGAACTTGACCCCGAAGCCGACGTGCCGGGACTCGTCGCGGTTCACCGCCGTGAATCCTGCCGTGAAGCCGGGAAACCACCCACGCTCGCGCAGTGACTTGATCATGAAGCGGGCGGCCGTCAGCGCCAGCATCCCCTCGATCACGATCATGTAGACCGTGATCCCGCGGACCAGGGAGGGGAAGTCGCTCGGGTCCTTCCGGAGGTCCTCGGCACACTCGTGGAGGATCCCGTCGAACAGGGTCTCCCAGTCCTTGTTCACCACGTAGCGCTGCTTGTCGATCATCTCGCCGAGGCTGCCGGCCTCGACTCCGAACACCTCTCGGTAGAACCCGTTCCAGAAGACGGTGTGCTTCGCCTCGTCCGAGATCTGCGTGGTTAGGAAGACCTGGGCCTCGTGGCTCGGCGCGGCGATCGCGAAGGGGAGCAGCTCGGCCGTGACCCGCTCCTCGCCCAGGAAGAACTCGGAGAAGCCGAACTCGAGGAACTTGCGCTCCTCGTCGGTGAACATCTCCGGGTCGGCCCACTGCTTGGCGTCCTCGGTGAACTCGAAGTCCTCCGTGGACCAGTGCTGCCGCTGCCAGCGCATGAAGAGCTTCTCGTAGGAAGGGGCGGCCTCCACGATCCTGTCCAGCCCCGACATCACCTCGTCGATGTCGCCGTCGAGTAGCACCGAGAGCGCCTCGTCGTCGGTGTGCAGCTCCTGTCCGTTGGTGGTAGCCGTAGTCGCGTCGGTCATCTTCTTCCTCCTCACGGGGCGGGCTCGATCCGCGCATTATTGACCGATCGTTCAATAA
>DATFPJ010000078.1:0-1793 GCA_035264865.1 Solirubrobacterales bacterium | reverse complement strand
AACCGGATCGCGCCGGACTTCCCGGGCCGCACGCCGCCGATCTTCCCGGCGGAGTGGCTCGGCGGGCTGCGACGCTAGATCGCGAGCGACCCGACCCGCTCGACCCGCTGGCCTTCTCCCAGGCCCTCGAGGGCCGCGCGCAGCTCGGTTCCGGCGGGTAGCCGGAGGCCGGGGTCGAGCTCGAGCAGCGGCGCCAGCACGAACCGCCGCGATGTCACCTGCGGGTGCGGCAGCGTGAGCCGCTCGGTGCTCAGCTCGACGTCGCCGAGCAGGAGAAGGTCGATGTCGATCGGGCGCGGTCCGTGCCTGGGGCCGCCGAAGGCGCGGCCGTGCTCGACCTCGATCGCCTTGCATAGATCGAGTAGATCCTCGGGCGCCAGCGTCGTCCTGATCCGGACCGCAGCATTGAGGAAGTCGGGCTGGTCGAGGATCTCCCCGACGGGCTCGGTCTCATACAGGGAGGAGACCGCCTCCACCTCCACCCCGTGCTCCCGCAGGTCCTCGATCGCCCCCCGCAGATGCGACTCTCGATCGCCCACGTTCGAGCCGAGTCCGAGGTAGCCGACCATCAGGCGGGACGCGCCGTCGCGCGGCCTCTCCTCAAACGCCGTCCTCGTCGTCCGACTCGCGGTCGAGTGAGCGCTCCAGGGTCACCTCGACGCCGGCCTCCTGCACCGGATACGGAACGGGGGGCTCGGGCTTCGCGGCTCGGACCTGGACCGAGTCGCACTCGAAGCGCTCCATCAGCCGCTCGGCCACCACCTGGCAGAGCCGCTCGAGCGTCCGATAGCTCTTCTCGGTCGCCGCGAGGGCGACGATGTCGCAGACCTCGGAGTAGTCGACGGTGTCGTCGATCCGGTCGGTGAGGACCGCGTCACAGTCGGGCACGTCGAAGGTGAGGTCGAATTCGAGCCGCTGCCCGACCTCCTGCTCGGCGTCGGTGACGCCGTGGTGCGTGTAGATGGAGAGGCCGCGGATCTCGACCTCGACCGACGAATGTGCGGAATCGTCCACCGCCGCAAAGTAGCGGGTCGTGTAAGGCTGTCGAGGTGGTAGCCGCCGAGCTCGAGCACCGTTTCGCCGACCTCGAGGAGTGCCGCATCCACTACGTCGCGCGCGGCGAGGGCAAGCCGCTCCTCTTCCTGCACGGCTTCCCGCAGTTCTGGTTCCTCTGGAGGCGGCAGCTGGAGGACCTCGGGGAGGACCACGCCGTCTACGCGCCGGACATGCGTGGCTACAACCTCTCCTGCAAGCCGGAGGAGGTCGAGGCCTACCGGATGCGACATCTGCTGGCGGACGCCCGGCAGCTGGTCGAGGCACTGGACCTAGCGCCGCTCACGCTCGTCGGTCACGACTGGGGCGGGATCGTGGCCTGGGCGTTCGCCCTCAAGTACCCGGAGCTGCTCGATCGGCTGGTGATCATCGACGGGCCCCCGCCCTTCACGTGGAACCGCGACCTGCGGGAGAGCCCCAGGCAGAGGGACGCCGTCAACTACATGCTCGAGTTCTCGAAGCCGTCGCCTGAGCCGGAGGAGATGCTGGCGGCGAACGAGTTCGCGCTGATCGACAGCCTCATGCTGCGGATCGGCGGCCGCGGCGCCCAGATCTCCGACGAGGAGCGCGCCGCGTACCACGAGGCATGGGCACAGCCGGGGGCGCTGCGCGGCGGCCTCAACTACTACCGGGCCGCGCGCATGGGAGAGCAGGTTGCGGCCGGCGGGGTCCCCGAGGAGTACGCGAGCAAGATCACCTCGCAGACGGTCGAGGTCCCCACCCTGGTGATCTGGGGGAAG
>DATFPJ010000077.1:0-24217 GCA_035264865.1 Solirubrobacterales bacterium | reverse complement strand
ATCCCGGCCCACCGCGTCGACCACAAGTCCAACATCAGGGCCGCCTGCAAGCTCGGCTGCGACCGGGTCATCGCGCTCGGCTCCGCGGGCAGCCTCGACGAGGACCTCGAGGTGGGCACCCTGATCGCGCCCGAGGACTTCTACGCCACGGAGGTCGCGCCGAGCTTCTACCGGGATGCGCGCGGGCACTCGGTGCCCGGCTTCGACATGGAGTGGCGCCGGGTCGTGATCAGCGCCTGGGACTCCCTGGCGCCGACGAGGCTGGAGGACGGCGGCGTCTACGCGCAGACTCTGGGGCCGCGGTTCGAGACCCCGGCGGAGGTCAGGGCTCTCGGCGAGTTCGCGGACATGGTCGGGATGACGATCGCCGCCGAGGCGGTCCTGGCCGGCGAGGCCGACCTCGCCTACGCCGCCGTCTGCACGATCGACAACCTCGCGAACGGGGTGCGCGGCAAGGCGCTCACCGTGGAGGAATACGAGCGCGGCCGTGACCGGACGGCGGAGGTTCTGCGGGAGTGCCTCGGCTACGTGCTGCCCGCGCTCGCCAAGGAGCTTCCGCGCGCTTGAGTCTCGCGGTCGCCGACGCGCTGTTGGACGGGCATGCGGTGGGGCTGCGGGTCGAGCACGGCCGGATCGCAGAGCTGGGGCCGGGCGTCGCGCCGCGGCCGGGCGACGAGGTGATCGATGCGACCGGGATGCTGCTCAGCCCGCCGATGGTGAACGGGCACACCCACGCGGCGATGACCCTCTTCCGCGGCTTCGGTGACGACATGCCGCTGATGGAGTGGCTCCGGGAGAGGATCTGGCCCGCCGAGGCGAAGCTCGAGCCCGAGGACGTCTACTGGGGCACGCGCCTCGCCTGCATCGAGATGATCCGGGCGGGCACGAGCCGCTTTCTCGACATGTACTGGCACGGGCCGGAGGTGGCCCGCGCGGTGGCGGACTCGGGCCTGCGCGCGGCGGTGAGCACCGTGATCATCGACCAGCTCGACCCGGCGAAGGGCAGGGAGCTGCGCGGCGGGATGCTCGAATCGCTCGACCGGATCGCCGGCGCGGGTGAGCGCGTCGTGCCGAGCCTCGGGCCGCACGCGATCTACACGGTGAGCGGCGAGTCACTCGCCTGGATCGCGGAGGTCGCGGCCGATCGGGAGCTGACCGTCCAGATCCATCTCTCGGAGACCGAGCAGGAGGTCGAGGACTGCCTCGAGGCACACGGCAAGCGCCCCGCGGCCTACCTCGACGGAGTCGGTTTCCTGGGACCGAGGACGGTGCTCGCCCACGGCGTCTGGCTCGACCGCGAAGAGCTCGAGCTGATCGCCGAGCACGAGGCGACGGTCGTCGCGAACCCAGCCGCGAACATGAAGCTCGCCGTCGGCGGCGTATTGCCCTACTCCGAAGCCGCACAGGCCGGCGTGCGTCTCGGACTGGGCACGGACGGCGTCTCGTCCAACTCCAACCTCGATTCCTTCGAGGAGGTGAAGCTGCTGGGGCTCAGCCAGAAGCAGGCCAGCGGCGATTCGGCGACGCTGCCCGCGAGCGAGGCTCTCGAGATCGCCCGCGGCCTGCGCTCGCCGGCCCTCGGCGGGACGCCGCTCGCTGCCGGAGAGCCGGCGGACTTCCTGCTGCTGCGCGGCTCTGACCCCGAGCTCTCGGCTGGCGAGATCGACGCCGACCTCGTCTATGCCGCGAGCGGCGGCATCGTCGACACGACGGTGGTCGGCGGTGACGTCCTGATGCGCGGCCGCGAGGTCGCCGGGGCCGAGGAGGCCGTCGCTGAGGTCCGCGCGAGGGCTGGTCGGCTCACGCGATAGCGTCCCCGCGGTGCGCACCCAGGCGCGATTTCCGGAGATCCCGGAGAAGGCCGGACACTACGAGAGCTTCTACCTGAAGCTCGTCCAGCCGGGCGGAGGCCGCGGCGCCTGGATCAGGCACACCGTCCACAAGCGCCCAGGCGAGCCTCCGACGTGCGCGCTCTGGTTCGTCCTCTTCGATTCCTCCGCACCGGCGCCGCGCGCCACCAAGCGGCAATTCGATGCGACCGAGCTCGCGGCGCCGCCGGACAGCTACATCCGGATCGCCGACGCGAGGCTCGCCGACGGCCGGGCGACCGGGCGCGTGGAGACGCCGGCGCTGGAGGCGAGGTGGGACCTCCGTTTCACCGACGACCACCAGCCGTTCCACCATCTCCCGCGGGACTTCCTCTACCGGACCCGGCTTCCGAAGACCAAGTTCCTGAGCCCGTATCCGGACGCAGTCTTCGACGGAGAGCTGGAGGTCGGGGGCGACGCGATCGCGGTCGAGGGCTGGCACGGCATGATCGGCCACAATTGGGGCGCCGAGCACGCCGAGCGCTGGGTCTGGATTCAGGGCTCGGGGTTCGAGGGAGCGTCGCCGGAGGACTACTTCGACATGGCGGTCGGGCGGATCAAGGTCGCCGGGAGGACGACGCCCTGGGTCGGGAACGCGATGCTGATGCTGGACGGGACCGGCCATCGACTGGGCGGCTTCGGCCAGATCCGCAGCACCCGCGTGGAGGAGGAGCCGACCGGCGCGAGCTTCGAGCTGCGCGGCAAGGGCGTCAGGGTCTCGGGTTCGGTCCGCGCCCCCGCCAAGGACTTCGTCGCCTGGATCTACGCGGATCCGGTCGGCCCGGAGCACAACACGCTGAACTGCTCGATCTCCGACCTCGACCTGGACTTCGAGCTGGACGGAGCGCCAGCGCGCCGCCTGAGCGTCAAGGCGGCGGCGGCGTACGAGCTCGGGACCCGCGATACCGGCCACGGCATCCCGGTCCAGCCCTACCCGGACGGCTAGGGATAGACGGTGGCGAGGTCGTCCGTCACCGTGATGACCTCGGAGAGCTTGGTCCTCTCGAAGGCCTGCCTCACCCCCGCGGGAGGAATGACGATGGCGAATCGCCGGCCGGCATCCGAGGCGCGGATGCAGGCCGCGGCGATCACCCCCATTCCGCTCGAATCCATGAAGCTCAGACCGCTCAGGTCGATCGCCAGCAGCTCCGGCTCGTCGGACTCGACCCGCGCCAGGGCCTCGGTCACCTGATCGACGACCTGAAGATCGAGGTCGCCCCGGATCGTGATGAGGGCGCTGCTTCCCGCGGTATCCGTCTGGAGTTCGAAGTTGAGCACGAGGCTAGGCGAGGGCCTCGAACTCGTTGTCGGTGAGCTCGATCTCCAGCGCCGCGAGATTGTCGCGCAGGTGCTCGATCGAGAGCGTGCCCGGGATCGGGAGCATCACCGGCGAGCGGCGAATCATCCACGCCAGCGTGATCTGTTCGGGCGTCGCGCGGTGGCTCTGTGCGATCCGCCGCAGAGCGGACGGGCCGTTGCCCTTGAGCGGGTAGTAAGGGACGAAGACGATCCCGTTCTCCTCGCAGTAGTCGACGACGTCCTCAGAGCTCCGCTCGTCGAGGTTGTAGTGATTCTGCACCGCCGCGATCGGGACCACCTCGCGCGCCGCCTCGATCTGGTCGACGTCGACGGCGGAGATCCCGATCTCCTTGATCATTCCGGCCTCGCGGTATTCGGCGATGGCGCGGAGGCTGTCGGCGAGCGGCGTCTCGGGATCGACGCGATGCAGGTAGTAGAGGTCGATCGCATCCGCCCGGAGGCTCTGGAGGCTCTGCTCGATCTGGGCGCGGAGCTCCTCCGGGCTGCCCGTGCCGCTGTAGCCGCCCTTGGTGGCGACGACAAGGCCGTCGGTCGCCGGAGTGAGCGCCTCGCCGATCGCGCGCTCGCTGTCGCCGCCGGTGTAGACGTGGGCCGTGTCGATCATGCCGACCCCCGCGTCGACCGCCTCGCGTAGGAAGGCGTGGTTCTCACGCGTCGATCGGAGCCGGTTGGTCCCGAGGCCGATTCGGGCGACCTCGGTGCCGGCGATCCGCAGCGTCCGCGATGCCGCTGAAGGCTGGGTAGCCATGGCCCTCAGACTACGACGAGCGGGCCGCTTCGCTCGAGGGACTACTTCTTCTTCTTGAAGAACGCCCAGGTATCGGGCAGGCCGAGCGCGTCCTTGAGCTGGGGGCCGTTGACCGTCGTGGTACCGCGGGTGCCGATCAGGTTCGCGCTCACGATCCGTGGAGAGGTGCCTCGCTGGGTGACGACGATGTTCTTCAGCTTGCCGCGCACCAGGCCGCCGAGCGCCGAGTTCATCCGGCTCAGCGAGAACTTGCGCTTCCAGTGCTCGTAGGGCGAGCCAGCCTCGGCCTCGTACGGATCGTCGACGCCGCGGAGGTAGGGCACGGGCGGCTGACCGAAGCCGAGCGAGGAGAGCTCGTTGTTCTCGGTGTGACCACCGGAGGTGGAGAAGAAGAACGTCTGGGCGACCTTGCCGTTGTAGATCACGGCCTGGAGGGCGGTCGCGCTCACGGCCTGGTCGGTCCGGGGCGTCTCTGCGGCGACGCCCGCGTAGACCTGGCTGCGCGTGTCGTCGTAGAGATTGAAGGTCCCGACGCGGTTCCCGGTCGAGAGCCCGTACGAGCGCGCCGCCACGGCCTGGGCCTTGAGCGCTTCGATCGGCCAGGACGAAGGTGACTCCTTCGACACGACCCCCCGCACGTAGTCCTCGATCCCGACCACGTTGACCGCCTGGAGGCCGCTGCCGGACGGCGTCACCTCGAGCGAGCCGCGATAGGTGCCCTTGCCGGCGACGGTCACGGTCGGCGCCCCGGCCGCGGTCATCACGCCGCCGCAGCGCGCGACCAGCCTCCCCTTCTTCGTACGGACGGTGACGCCCGAGCCCTTCCGTTTCGCGACGTAGCCCTTGGTCGCCTTCAGCGCGACCCCGCAGGCGGCTCCCGCCCCGCGGAACTTCACTCGACGGGCACCGTCGATCAGCAGCACGCGAACCGTGCGGTTCGGGACCGTCCCGATCGTGGTGCCCGTGTAGTAGTGCGTGAGGATCGCCTGATAGCCGAAGCCGTGCTTCGCGTAGCCGTAGGCGCCGTATTGGCTCATCCCGGCGCCGTGCCCGAAGCCGGCGCCCTTGACGATCCAGGCGCGCGCCTTCGCGGCCTTGTGCGCACCCCCGCTCCGCGCCAGCGCCCCGGCGGTGGCCGGGAAGGCGAGCAGACAGCAGAGCGCGGCGAGCATGACGATTCGGCGCCCCCGAAGCATTGCCACTGGATAACGACCCCGGCGGCCGGAAGTTGCGGAGGACTAGGCTGTGGGTAGGCGAGTTGCAGGCGCGTCCGGGCAGTCCGGCGCCGCCTTCGGAGAAGGAGATGACGATGGCGACCGAGACGATTCAGGCAACCGACCACAAGCTTTACGTCGCCGGCGAGTGGAGTGAGACCGGCGATTGGTCGGAGGTGAACGCTCCCTATGACGGCACCCTGATCGGCCGCGTGCCGAAGGGCGATGCGGGGCTGGTCGAGAAAGCCGCCGCGGCAGCCGCCGACGCGTTCGCCAAGGGCGACTTCCCGCAGCACGAGCGCGCCGCGATGCTCGACCGCGCCGCCGAGCTCGTCGCCGAGCGCGAGGACGACCTGACGATGACGATCGCCGCCGAGGCCGGCAAGCCGGTGAAGACCGCGCGCGTCGAGGCGCAGCGCTGCGTCTCCACGCTCCAGTTCGCCGCGGTGGCCGCGCGCACGCTGACGGGGCACACCGTGCCGATGGAGGCGGGTGCGGCCGGCGAGGGCAAGCTCGGCATCGTGATCCGCGTCCCCTACGGCGTCGTCGGCGCGATCAGTCCGTTCAACTTCCCGCTTAACCTCGTCGCGCACAAGCTCGGCCCCGCGCTCGCCGCCGGCAACGCCGTGGTGCTGAAGCCCGCCGGCCAGACGCCGATCTCGGCCGTCAAGCTCGCCGAGGTTCTCTACGACGCCGGCCTACCGGAGAACTGGCTGCAGGTCGTCTGCGGCTCCGGCTCGGAGGTCGGCAACGCGATCGTCGAGGACGATCGAATCGGCGCGATCACCTTCACCGGCTCGGCGCCGGTCGGTTGGGACATCCGCTCCAAGGCACCCCACAAGAAGGTCAACCTCGAGCTCGGCTCGAGCGCGCCGCTGATCGTCGATGAGGACGGCGACTGGGAGACGGCGGCCGACAAGGCCAAGCTCCACGCCTACTCCCATGCCGGCCAGAGCTGCATCTCGGTCCAGCGCATCCTGCTGCACGAGTCGATCGAGGGGCAGTTCACCGAGCGGTTCGTGCAGATCGTCGAATCGCTGGTCACCGGCGACCCGATGGACGAGAACACGGATGTCGGCCCGGTCATCTCTCAGAATGACCGCGACCGGATCAAGGAGTGGATCGACGAGGCCGCTTCGCAGGGCGGCGAGATCCTCACCGGCGGCGAGCTCGTTGACGAGGACCGCTGCGTGGCGCCGACGGTGATCAAGGGCGAGCCGCGCCAGTGCCACACCTGGAAGGACGAGATCTTCGGTCCGGTGGCGACGATCCACATCTTCAAGACCTTCGACGAGGCCCTGGAGATGGCCAACGACTCCCGCTACGGCCTTCAGGCGGGGATCTTCACCCGCGACGTCGGGAAGGCGATCAGAGCAGGCGAGGCGCTCGAGTTCGGCGGGGTCATGGTCAATGAGGTCCCGACCTTCCGCACCGACCAGATGCCGTATGGCGGTGTCAAGGACTCCGGGAACACGCGTGAGGGCCCGCACTACGCCGTGCGCGAGCTGACCGAGGAGCGCCTGGTCAGCTTCCAGGGCTAGGCCGGCGGCTCAGCTTCCCGATCGATCCAGCCATGGCCCGGGTCTGTACGCCGCCAGGGCCTGTGCGCACTGCTCGCGCGAGCCGATCAGTTCATGCCGTCCTCTGCCGACGTCGACGAAGACGACATTGGAGTAGGGCTGAAGCTTCGCCGTGCCCTCCTCCGTGACGCTGATCCTCTCGTAGAGCGGAGTCGCCAGGTAGTCGATGGCGACACCCTTGGGCGAGCAGCGCAATGTCGAGCCGGTGAAGACGGGGTACGCGTCGATCCCGCTCGACGTCGCCAGGCGCACTGCGGGCTTGAGGTCGTAGTTGGTGTTGAGGACGGGGACGCCGCGTGCCGTCTCGGCCGGATAGTCGAAGACGAGCACGACCGCGCCATCGGGAGGATGAGCGCTCTCGACGGCGGCGAGCACCTCCGGCTGAAGCTCCGCCGAGCGCAGCCATTGGTTCTGCTGACGGACGTCCTGGATCGCGAAACCGATCACCATGCAGGTGGCGCCGAGGACTGCGAGGCGGTAGCCCTGACGTGACATCAGCGAGCCGGCCGCTCTCAGCACCGCCCAGACGAGAACCGCTGCGGGATAGAGAGCCAGGGTGTTGACGCGGTCCTCGATCCCGCGGAAGGTGGGCGTGTAGAAGACCTGCGGGACGAAGACCGCCCAGCAGAGCGCCAGAGCCACCAGGGCACAGCCGGCGACGGCCGGCCACCGGATCCCGGTGGGTGGCCCGGTGCCACTCTCGCGACGCCGGAAGTCCACTGCGGCGAGCACGAGGGCAACCAGCGCGGCGGCGAGGACGGTCGCGGTCAATTCGGCCGGGATCTCCGCCGGGACCGCGACCGGCAGCAGGGTCGCCGCGATCAGGTCGGCGCCGTCACGGACCATGTCCGGCACCTGGCCGAGCTGGGCGGCGAGACCATAGACGGGCTTGATGGTGGTCTCGGCGGTGTAGATCGCCACGGCGATCACCGCCGGGATGTCGAGTGCCATGCGAGGTAGCGCCGCGCGCCAGCCCCCCAGCCAGACGTAGGCGGTCCAGGCGAACAGCGCGACGCCGGTGGTGACCTCGTAGGTGAGGATGCTCGCCACGTAGCAGGCGGTCGCTGCGAGGTGGATGAGGATGCCGCGGCGGTCCTCGACCTGCAGGCCGCGGAGGGCGATCAGAAAGCCGGCGAAGAGCAGAAGGACGGCGACGTTGTTGAGCCCGCCGGTGGGCCACAGCCTGACTGAGGACGCCCACGGAAAGAGCAGCGCGAGCAGGGTGATCGGGAGGGCGTCCTCGGGCGGAAAGCGAAGCCCGCGGAGCACGCAGTAGAAGCCGACGGCGCAGGAGAGGGTCAGGAGAGCCACAGCGAGCTGATGCACGGCGGGATCGGTGCCGAGCACCTCGTAGGACCCGATCAGCAGGACGCCGAGGAGCGGCTTGCTGCCGAGGATGTCGAACTGCCGCGAGACCGCATCGGAGAAGCCGTAGTGGTGCCACTCCCACTGGATCGCCCAATCGTCGGAATAGAAGCCCGCTTCGGCGACCTGCCGGATCACGATCAGCAGCCAGAGGCCGAGGGCGGCTGCCATGGCGGCGAACGCGGCGACCCGGACCGGCTGTGAGATGGTGCCCATCGACACGACCCCCAGGAGCCCACGTTAGTGTCAGCGGCGATGTCTCTAGCCGCTAGGGGCTTCCGCCTCCGCGGCCTTTGCGATCTGACGCAGCCAGCGGCGGCGAATCAGGGCCGAGAAGGGGTGGACCACGAGCCAGTAGGGCCGGAACCGGCGGCGGGCGCCGTCGTCGGTGGCCTCGACCTGGGTCTCGGTGATCAGCCGGGCGCCGTCGCCCATCGGCTCGGCGCGAAAGGTCGCCGCCGCCTTGATCCAGCCCGGCCGCTGCCAGCCGCGCCAGTCGGCGGGATCGGTGATCCGCTCGGTGCTCTTCAGCTTCGCCGGGACGCCGATGCCGACGATCACCTCCCTGGGCTCGCGGGCGAGCTCGATGAAGCCGTTCGCCCGGAAGAAGTCCTGGAGCGCCACCCGGTCCCCACGGGGCCGCCGCATCCCGCGCAACCGAACCAGCGTGGAGACGATCGGATCCTCCTCGGCCGGCATCTCGAGCGCCAGCTGGACCGCGCGCTCGGGGCTCGCGCGAACCACCCGGTCGTGCCGCTCGGAGGCGATCGGAGACGAGATCCAGTCCTCGATCGGCATGTGGCTCCCCGCCTACTCGTGGGGCCGGGCCATCTTGCGGTGGTCGAGCGCCTCGTCGAGCACCTTCTCGTCGACGCCCATCTCCTTCGCCACCTCGCGGATCGAGCGATTCGACGCCGCCGCCTCCTTGACGATCTCGCCCGCCTTGTCGTAGCCGATGTGCGGGTTGAGGGCGGTCGCGACGATCAGGTTCGCCTCTCTGTGGCGCTCGAGCATCTCCTCGTTCGGCTCGATGCCGCTGACGCACTTCTCGTCCAGGTGCCGGGCGGCCGCTGCCAGGAGCTTGATCGAATCGAGCAGGTTGCGCGCGATCAGCGGCACCCGCACGTTGAGCTCGAACTGGCCCTGGCTGCCGGCCATGGTGATCGCCGCGTCGTTGCCGATCACCTGGTCCGCGACCTGGATCACCACCTCCGGGATCACCGGGTTGACCTTGCCGGGCATGATCGAGGAGCCCTTCTGGAGCTCCGGCAAGCGCAGCTCGGCGAGGCCCGCGCGCGGGCCCGAGCCCATCAGGGCGAGGTCGTTGCCGATCTTGAGCATCGAGACGGCGACCGTCTTGAGCGCACCGGAGAGCTCGACGAGCGCGTCCCGATTGGCCTGCGCCTCGAAGGGGTCCGCGGGCTCGGAGATGTCGAGCCCGGTGTCGGCGCTCAGCTTCTCGCGCACCTTCGCGGCGAACTCCGGATGCGTGTTGAGCCCAGTCCCGGTCGCCGTTCCGCCGAGCGGGATCTGCCCGACGCGCCCGAGCGTCGAGCGAACGCGGTCGGCCCCGAGCCTGATCTGCGCGGCGTAGCCGGCGAACTCCTGGCCGAGCGTCACCGGCACCGCATCCATCAGGTGGGTGCGGCCGGTCTTGACCAGATCGGCGAATTCGTCGGCCTTGCGCTCGAGAGCGGCCCGCAGCTCGTCGAGGGCGGGCAGGAGATCGGAGTGGACCTCGCCCAGCGCGGCCAGGTGGACCGCCGAGGGGAAGACGTCGTTCGAGGACTGGCCCATGTTGACGTGGTCGTTGGGGTGCGCCCCGTCCCCCGCCAGCTCGGCGATCACCTCGTTCGCGTTCATGTTCGATGAGGTACCGGAGCCCGTCTGGAAGACGTCGATCGGGAATTGCTCGTCGTGCTCGCCGATGGCGACCTCGTCGCCGGCCTTGGCGATCCGATCGGCCAGGTCCTGATCGAGTTGACCCAGCTCCGTGTTCGTCCTGACGGCGGCCGCCTTGATCCGGCCGAGCCAGTGGATCACGGGCGCGGGGACCGGGTGACCCGAGATCCGGAAGTTCTCTACCGCCTTCGTGGTCTCACCGCCCCAGAGCTGTCCGGTGGTCTTCGCCTCCATCCAAAGATTCAGGCTATCTAGCCGGAGCTCCGGCCGGCCGCGTAGCCCCGCCCGAAGGCACGCTCGAACTCGGCCGGGAGCGCGCCGCCCGTCTCGCTGAAGCGGGCGGCCGAGTTCAGTCTGCGCACCAGATCGGTGTGGATCGCGTCGGCGCCCTTGCTGACCGCCCCGATCAGGTAGCCGAGCTGCACCGCCGCGGCGCCGCCGGGATCCCGGCGAGCCTCGCCGTTCAGCTTCGTGGCGGCGACGATCATCTCCTGGCCGATGCTCGCGAGCTGACCGCCGTCCTGATCGGGGACGAGGCAGTCCGCGATCGGGGTCGTGCCACCAAGCCGGACCTGGCCAGGGGCCCGCTCGAGGGCGTGCAGGTAGCCCGCGTTGGTGGCCAGGCAGGCGGCCGGCGCCGCGTCGTCCGGCTCGCTGCCGCAGCCGGCGATCGTGCCCGCGGCGAGCGCACCGGCGATGGCGGCGCCGATGGCGGCGCTGCGGCGAAATCGCATCGACTGATCCTACGTCCGCCGCGGTCCATAACTTGATCACCCGTGACCGACGAGGCGACGCCCCTTCGCCCCATCGATCCGCTCGCCCACCGCGCTCTCGAGGCGCTGCTGAGGGCCCAGGCGAATCTGACGCGTCGGCTTGCGGCCGACCTGGAGAGGATCGGGGTATCCGCGACCGGGTTCACCATGCTCGTCCTCCTCACGAGCGCGGGAGGCCGCCTGGAGCTGCGCGCCATGAGGCGGCGGCTCGGTGCGTCGAAGGCGACCGCGACCGAGGTCCTGGACACCCTCGAGAACCGCGGCTTCGTCGTGCGCAGCCGGCTCGAGACCGACCGTCGCGCGGTGTCGGTGGCGCTCACCCAGGCTGGCTACAACCTGGTCACGCACGCCTTTCCCGGCCATGCCGAGCGGGTGCGCGAGGCCTTCGGGGTGCTCGACGAGGCCGAGAAGCGCCAGCTGGCGGACCTCTGTCGCAAGCTGGATCGCGCTGCCTAGCGGCCGCTCGCGGCCTCAGCGGCGGTCCGTGGCCACGACCTGATCAGTAGCGCCGGTAGCTCCGGCGCTCGACCACGTCTCCCTCGCCGAGGGTCGGGTCGGGACGGCCCCGAACGAAGGTGAGGTAGAGGCCGAGGATCAGGCCGAAGGCTCCAACGACGATCAGGATCAAACCGACGGTGGCAAGGTCGACGGCTTTGATCTGATCCTCGACGGCGTAGCGAAGGATCGCTCCGACCGCGATCAGGAACAGCGAGGTGCCGATCGTCATGTCCCGATCCTGCTCGCAATCTCCTGCCGGGAAACCTTGCTGGACGGGTGTTAACCGAACCTTCGAATGAGCTCGCCGACCCCAGGAACCTGGCTGGCGAAGTAACCCGCTGTCAGCAGCAGCGCCTCTGGCAGGCGGCGAACCCGCTCCTGGATCGTCGGCTCCGGCTCGCAGGCCGGCTCTCGGTTGGTGAATCGCATCGCGTCGCCCCTTCCACTGGCTGATGAAGTCGGGCAGGATTACCCGACTGGCTGGTCAGCCAAACACTGATTTATGAGGTCCAGACGGCCGCCAGTTGCGCGGGAGGCATTCCCGTCAGCCGGACGCAGTCGCGCGACATGTGCGCCTGGTCGGCGTAGCCGAGGTCGGCCGCGAGCCGAGCGAGGTCCGCCTCGCCGCCCGTGACCGCCCGCGCCTGTGAGACCAGGCGCCGGAAACGGAGGATCCGGTCGAGCGTCTTCGGGCCGTAGCCGACGGCCTGATGGAATCGCCTCCGAAGTTGCCGCTCGCTGATCCCGAGGGCGTCCGCCAGCTCGTCCACCCGGCTTCCGGGAAAACCGAGCCGTCTGGTCGCCGCCAAGACGAGCGGATCGGGCGCGCGATCCGCGATCGCGGACGCGACCAGGCCCTCGAGCAGGAGATACTCGGCCTCGTGCCCACCCGCGCCGTTGAGACGCTCCGAGAACTCGCTCGCCCGCGGGCCGATGACCTCCTCGAGGGACGGCTGCTGATCGAGGAGCTCACTCGCGGGCATGCCGAACACCGCCCCGGCCACGCCGGGCCGCAGTCGGATCCCGGCGATCGCGCTTCCGGGGCGAACCGCGCTGCGTCGCGCTGCGGAGTCCACGCCGGCCACGCTCATGTTCCCGTCCCGCCAAAGCAGATCGACACATCCGTCGGGGAGCACGAGGGTGGACTCCGCGGGATCGCCGGATGGCACCTCGCGGAGCCAGCGACATGCGATCAGGGCGTGGAGCGGCGGACTCGGAGCGAACTCCCGATACGTGCCCATGCCCGAAAGCTAGAGGACGTCCGAAATGTTCAAGGCAGGCCGGTGATCGCCGGATAGCGTCGCCTCCAATCCCACCGAAGGAGGTCGAAAATGGAACAACGGCTCAGTCTGGTCACGCTAGGCATCTCGGACCTGGATCGGTCACGACGGTTCTACGAGGCGCTCGGCTGGAAGACCGGCGCGGAGGAGGCCGATGACGTCGTCTTCTTCCAAGCCGGCGGCATGATCGTCGCTCTCTGGGATCGCGCCAAGCTCGCCGAGGACAGCGTGGTCACCGACGGCGGCGGCTGGGGCGGGGTGACGCTCGCCTACAACACCCGGAGCACCGACGAGGTCGACGAGGTGATCGAGGAGGCCCGAAAGGCGGGCGCCACGATCGGCCGCGAGCCCGCGGAGACCTTCTGGGGTGGCTACTCCGCCATCTTCATCGATCCGGACGGGCACCCCTGGGAGGTGGCCCACAACCCGCGCTGGACGATCACCGAGGACGGCGCGACCGTGCTCCCGGACGACTGAGCTCGGCCCCGACGCCCGGCTGCCAGAATCCGCCGCTCATGCCGCGATTCCGGCCAGTCGATCCAAAGCAGTCCTTTCCAGCGCTCGAGGAGCGGATCCTCGAGCGCTGGCGGGAGCGCGACGTCTTCGCCAGGTCGCTGAAGGGGCGGGAGTCCGCGCCGCTCTGGGGTTTCTACGAAGGCCCGCCCACCGCCAACGGCAGGCCCGGCTCGCACCACGTCCTCTCCCGCGTCTTCAAGGACATCTATCCCCGATACCGGACGATGACCGGGCATTACGTACCCCGCAAGGCGGGCTGGGACTGCCATGGGCTTCCGGTGGAGCTCGAGATCGAGCGGGAGCTCGGCATCTCCTCGAAGGAGGAGATCGAGGCGTTCGGGATCGCCGAGTTCAACCAGCGCTGCCGCGAGTCGGTCTTCCGCTATGTCGAGGAGTGGAACAGGCTCACCGAGCGGATCGGCTTCTGGCTCGACCTCGACGACCCATACGTGACGCTCACCAACGACTACATCGAGTCGGTGTGGTGGGCGCTCCGGCGGATGTGGGACGACGGGCGCCTCTACGAGGGCCACAAGGTCGTGCCCTACTGCCCCCGCTGCGGGACCGCACTCTCCTCGCACGAGGTGGCGCTCGGCTACCACGACGTCGAGGACCCGAGCGTCTACGTCAAGCTCCCAATCCGGGCACCGGCGCCGAGCGACCAGATCCCCGAGTCCCCGCTCGAGCCGGGGGATCAGCTGCTCGTCTGGACGACGACGCCGTGGACGCTGATCTCCAACGCGGCGGCGGCCGCGGGCGCCGAGATCGAATACGTGCGCGTCCAGGTCCTCGGCGGAGACGAGAAGGTGGGGCACGCAGGCGGCGATGAGGTCTTCGTGCTCGCCCGCGACCGAGTCGAACACGTCCTCGGCGAGGACGTCGAGATCCTGTCCCACTTCCCCGGCGAGGCGCTCGCCGGGACCTCGTACGAGCCGCCCTTCGACTACATCACCGACTACGGGCCGCGGGGCCACACGGTCCTGCTCGGTGACTTCGTCACCACGGAGGACGGCACGGGTCTCGTCCACACGGCGATCGCCTTCGGCGAAGACGACTTCCGGCTCGGCGAGCAGTACGGGATCAAGCTTCAGAACCCCGTCGACCTGCGCGGCCGCTTCGACGAGCGCGTCACCGACTTCGCGGGCCACAAGGTCAAGGAGGCCGACCCCGACATCGTCGAGGCACTCGAGGCGAAGGGCAGGCTGTTGCGATCCGCGACCTACCTGCACGCCTATCCGCACTGCTGGCGCTGCGACACACCGCTCCTCTACTACGCCAAGTCGAGCTGGTACGTGAAGACGACCGAGGTCCGTGACCGCCTACTGGCCGCGAACGAGGAGATCGGCTGGCACCCCGAGCACATCAAGCAGGGGCGCTTCGGCAAGTGGCTCGAGGGCAATGTCGACTGGGCGCTCTCGCGCGACCGCTACTGGGGCACGCCGCTGCCGATCTGGGAGTGCGACGCCGAAGACTGCGAGGAGCGCTTCTGCGCCGGTTCCATCGCCGAGTTGCGTGAGAAGGGCGCCGAGGTCCCCGACGACCTCCACCGGCCCTACGTCGATGAGGCCGACTTCGCCTGCGAGCGTCAGGGTTGCGAGGGGACGATGCGGCGGGTCGAGTCGGTGATCGACGCCTGGTTCGACTCGGGCTCCATGCCGTGGGCGCAGTACCACTACCCCTTCGAGAACCGGGAGCTCTTCGAGCAGCGGTTCCCCGCCGATTTCATCTGCGAGGCGATCGACCAGACCCGCGGCTGGTTCTACACGCTGCTCGCCGAGGCGGTCCTGCTCTTCGACACCTCGAGCTACCGGAACGTCGTCTGCCTGGGCCTGATCCTCGACCCGGAGGGCCAGAAGATGTCGAAGAGCCGCGGCAACGTCGTCGAGCCCTGGGAGGTGATCGAACGCCATGGCGCGGATGCGTTCCGGTGGTACTACTTCGTCTCCCAGCAGCCCTGGGCCGGCTACCGCTTCTCGGTCGACACGGTCGGCGAGGCGGTTCGCCAGTTCCTGCTCACCCTCTGGAACACCTACTCGTTCTGGGTCCTGTACGCGAACCAGACGGAGGGGATCGAACCGACGACGGTCCCTGATCCCGCCGCCCCCATTGATGCGAGGGCACGCGGCAGCGCAACCCGTGATACGTCGGAGGAGGCTGCGGACGATGCGTTGGACCGCTGGGCGCTCTCTCGCCTCCAGCGGACGATCGAGACGGTCCGCGAGCAGATGGACTCCTTCGACTGCACCGCCGCCGGCCGGGCCATCGCGGCCTACAGCGACGAGCTCTCGAACTGGTACCTGCGGCTCAGTCGCCGGCGCTTCTGGGACGGCGACGAGGCGGCCTTCGCCACCCTGCGCCACTGCCTCATCGGCCTGGCGACCCTGATGGCCCCGTTCACTCCGTTCCTCGCGGACGAGATCTACACGAACCTCGCCGGCGGGGCGGACGAGGAGTTCGGGGATCGGCCGGACTCGGTTCACCTCTGCGACTTCCCGGATGTCGATTTGGAGCTGATCGACGAGCAGCTCGAGACCGGGATGGACGCGGTCCGCCGGACGGTCGAGCTCGGCCGCGCCGCCCGGGCCCAGGCGAAGGTCAAGCTCCGTCAGCCTCTCCACAAGGCCGTCGTGGTGGCCTCGGACACCGAGCGCGCCGCGATCGAGCGCCTCTCCGGGGTCGTCGCCTCCGAGCTCAACGTCAAGGACCTCGACTTCGTCCGCAGCGAGGCCGAGCTCGTCTCCTACCGGGTGAAGCCGAATTACCGCTCGCTCGGTCCGCGCTTCGGCAAGAACATGCCTCAGGTCGCCGCCGCCATCGAGGCACTCGACGCCAGGGCGGTCGCCGGTCAGCTCGAGGCCGGCGCCGAGGTGGGCATCTCGATCGACGGCAAGGAGCACACGCTCACGGTCGACGACATCAACCTCGTCATGGAGCCACTCGAGGGCTACCAGGTCGAGGCGGAGGCGGGCCACGCGGTCGCCCTGGAGCTCGAGCTCGACGACGCGTTGCGCCGCGAGGGTCTCGCCCGCGAGGTCGTCCGCGCCGTTCAGGAGGCGCGCAAGCAGGCCGGGCTCGAGGTCTCCGACCGGATCTCGCTGGCCCTCGGCGGTGACGACGAGCTCCTCGCCGCGGCCCGCGAGCACGAGTCCTACATCGCCGGCGAGACGCTCGCCACCTCGGTCGACTACCGGGCGGACGGCGCCGGGGAGAAGGCGACGATCGAGGGGCGCGAGCTGCGGATCGCCGTCAGCAAGGCCTGAGTGTCGATCACCGCCGTCATCTTCGACCTCGACGGCGTCCTGGTCGACTCGGAGGCAGTCTGGGATGACGTGCGGCGACGCTTCGTCGAGGAGAAGGGAGGCCGCTGGCACGACGGCGCACAGCGGGACATGATGGGGATGAGCTCGCTGGAGTGGTCGCGGTACGTCCACGACCGCCTCGGCGTCGAGATGGAGCCGGAGAAGATCTCGCAGGGAGTCGCGGATCGCGTCGCCGACGTCTACCGCGAGCGTCTGCCGCTGCTGCCGGGGGCGGTCGAGTCGGTCCGGGCGCTGGCGGGGTGGCCGCTCGGCCTGGCCTCCTCGTCCAACCGCCACGTCATCGATCTGGTGCTCGATCTGGCCGAGATCGCCGACGAGTTCCAGGCGAGCGTCTCGTCGGAGGAGGTCGCCGCCGGCAAGCCGGCACCCGACGTCTACCTCGAGGCCGCCAGGCGCCTGGTGGTCGAAGCGAGCGACTGCGCCGCAATCGAGGACTCGACCAACGGCATTCGCTCCGCCAACGCCGCCGGCATGGCGGTCGTCGCGGTGCCGAACGGCGACTACCCTCCGGAGGCCGACGCGCTCGCCCTCGCAGACGCGGTCCTGGACTCGCTCGAGGACCTCGGCCCGGACCTCGTCGGGGGACTGCGCAGTGGATAGGCTCGCCCCCGTGGAGCTCGGGGGAGACACCAAGGCCGTCCTGCTCGCCGCCGGACTGATCTTCATCGGGGCGCTCATGCTCGGCGTCTGGAAGTACCGCCAGATGGCCGCGAGCCCCGACGGCCTCGCCCATCCGTATGTGGACACGGCGCACCGCGCGGCGCTCCTCTACTCCTTTGCGACCCTGCTGATCGCGACCTTCGTCGAGCTCTCCGGCTTCGGCGAGGCCGTCAACCTGATCGCCGCCTTTGCCGTGATCGCCTTCTTCGTGGCCGCGGTCGCCGGCTACGTCTCGCAGGGGATCCGGCGTGAGACCGACAACCAGTTCCGCGAGGGGGATGAGCCGGGCGGCCTCCACCAGTTCATGTGGACGCTGATCGTGGTCGAGATCGCCGGCTTCTCGGTCCTGCTCGCCGGCTTCGTCAGCGAGCAGATCCTCTAGCCGGCGGGCTGAGCTTCCGAGACGATCGCCTCGGCCTCGATCTCGACCTTCCAGCGAGGGTCGAGCAGGCCGGCGACCACCACCATCGTGGCGACCGGGCGGCTCTCGGCGAAGATCGCCGCGTGCGCTCGCCCCACGGCCTCGGCCTCGGCGGCGTCGGTGATGAACATCCTGGTGCGGACCACGTCCATGGGGCGTGCCCCGGCTTCCTCGAGCGCCTCGACGATTATCTCCAGGCACCGATGTGCCTGTTTCTCCACGTCGGGATCGCAGGATCCGTCGGGCCAGATCGGCGCGGTACCCGAGACCAATACCCGGTCCCCAACGCGAACCGCCCGGCTGAAGCCGACCCGCCCCTCGAAAGGCGAGCCCGACTGGATGCGGCGGCCGGCCGTCAGGCGAGCACGGGCTCGAGCTCCTGCTCGAGCCGCGACTTCGGACGGGCCCCGACCAGGCGCGTGGCGACCTCGCCGTCCTTGAAGACGATCATCGTCGGGATGGAGAGGACCTCGTACTTGGCAGCGGTCTGCGGGTTCTCATCCGTGTTGAGGCTGACGATCCGCAGGTCCTCGCGCTCGGAGTCGATCTCCTCGAGCACCGGGTGGACGACGCGGCACGGCCCGCACCACGGGGCCCAGAAGTCGACGAGCACGGGGCCATCGGCATCGAGCACTTCGGACTGGAAGGTGGCGTCGGTCACATCGCTGAGCTTGCCCGGCACTTTCGGTCTCCTAGGTCGTGGTTGGTGATGCGAGGGCGCTCGGGGCCTGAGCCGAGAGCAAACCCTTCCGTTTCTTCAGTCTAGTCGGGCGCCTCGTAGTTACTATACAAAGTGAAGCGACTCACCTCCTGCGGAACCGCATGGCGGGGACTCGCCATATCGCCTCGGCGACGATCGCCTTGCTCATCTTTGATGTCCCGTCTGCGCGATCTTTGAACACGATCGGGACCTCGACCACCCGGAAGCCCGCCCTGATCGCCCGGTAGGTGGTCTCGACCTGGAACGCGTAGCCGCGCGCCTGGATCGAGTCGAGGTCGATCGTCTCGAGGACGACGCGACGGAAGCACTTGAAGCCTCCGGTCAGATCGCGGATCGGGAGCCCCAGCGCCATCCGGGCGTAGGCGCTGCCCCCGCGGCTGATGAAGCGCCGCACGGCGCCCCACTCGGTGACGCCGCCGCCCGGGACGTAGCGCGAGCCGATCGCCAGGTCGGCGCCCTCGGTGGCCTCGATCAGGCGCGGCAGGTAGGCCGGGTCGTGCGAGAAGTCCGCGTCCATCTCGACGATCCGCTCGGCCCCGCCGTCGAGCGCGACGCGGAAGCCGGCCAGGTACGCCGGCCCCAGGCCCGCCTTGCGCTCGCGGTGGAGGACGGAGACAGACTCATCCGACTCCGCGAGCCGGTCCGCCAGCTTCCCGGTCCCGTCCGGGGAGTTGTCGTCGACGATCAGGACTCGCCGCGGCTCGGGCAGCTGCTCGAGCACTGCCCCGACGATCCGCTCGAGGTTCTCGGCCTCGTTGTAGGTCGGGAGGATCACCCAGACGCCGGCCGTCCGGGGAGGGGGTGCGGGCACGGCGGCAACATAGCCGCCTCATTAGCTTTGGGCCATGCGCAACGCCGAGATAGCCGCTGCCCTCCGTGAGCTCGGGGTCCTCTACGACCTCGACGGAGCCGACCGCTTCCGCGTCCTCGCGTACAGGGAGGCGGCGCGCACGGTGGCCAACAGCCCGGTCTCGATCGAGCAGCTCGCGAAGGAGGGCCGCCTGACCGAGCTTCCCGGCGTCGGCAAGACGCTCGCACAGAAGATCGAGACGCTGCTCGAGACCGGCAGCATCCCGTCGGCCGACAAGCTCAAGGCGAAGTTCCCCGCCACGCTGGTCGAGGTGACCCGCGTGCCCGGGCTGGGGGCGAAGACGGCTCGGCTGATCTACGACGAGCTCGGGGTCGAGAACCTGGTTCAGCTCAAGGAGGCGGCCGAGCAGGGCCGGATCGCGGACATCCGCGGTCTCGGCCCGAAGACCGAGGAGAACATCCTCTCCTCACTCGAAGGCGTGACCGAGGATGGGATCGGGGAGCGCCTGCTGCTCTCCAACGTCCTGCCGGTCGCGGACGAGATCTGTGCGGACCTGATGGGGCTCGGCGTCGCCAACCGGATCGAGATCGCTGGTTCCGCGCGGCGCTGGGCCGAGACCTGCAAGGACCTCGACCTGATCGCGACCACCGACGACCCCGCCGGCCTAGTCGAGGCGCTGGCGACGCATGGCCTCTCCGCCGAGAGCCGCCGCGGGGGCGACGCCGCCGCGAGCGTCCTCACGCACGCCGGGCTCAAGGTCGATCTGCGGATCGGGACGGAGGAGGAGTTCGGCGATCTGCTCCAGCACTTCACCGGCTCGGCCGCCCACAACGTGCAGCTGCGCGAGCGCGCCCAAGCGCGCGGGCTCTCCGTCAGCGAGTACGGAGTCGCTGAGGTCGAGGGGAAGAAGGTCCACAAGTTCGCCGACGAGTCCGGCGTCTACGAGCTGCTCGGCCTGCCGTACATCGAGCCGGAGCTCCGCGAGGGCCGTGGCGAGATCGAGGCCGGGGACACCGGCGAGCTGCCTGACCTGATCACCGTCGACGACATCCGCGGCGACCTGCACTGCCACACGACGCTCTCCGACGGTCGCCAGTCGCTGGAGGAGATGGCGGAGGCGGCGCGGGCGCGGGGTTACGCCTACCTGGCTGTGACCGATCATTCCGCGAGCCACGGCTTCGGCAACGACGTCAGCGCCCGCCAGCTCGCGAAGCGGATCGAGGAGGTCCGCGCCTGGAACGAGTCGGCGCCCCGCGGGTTTCGGCTCCTCGCGGGGTCGGAGGTGAACATCGGGTTGGACGGCTCGCTCGACTACCCCGACGAGCTCCTCGCCGAGCTCGATTGGGTGATCGGCAGCGTCCACACCTCCTTTGCGATCTCCGAGAAGGCAATGAGCGATCGGGTGATCGCCGCGATGGAGCACCCGCTGGTCGACTGCATCGGCCATCTGACCGGCCGGCTGCTGCTGCGGCGCGAGCCCTACGGCGTGGACATCGAGCGGATCGCCGAAGCGGCCGTCCGCACCGGGACGATGATGGAGATCAACGGCAATCCGAACCGGCGCGACCTGAACGAGCACCACGCCAAGCTCGCCGCCGAGGCCGGGGTGCGGATCGTCTGCAACACCGACGCCCACGGCACGGAGACGCTCGCGAACATGCGCTACTCGGTGGCGACGGCGCGGCGGGCCTGGCTCTCGGCCAAGCACGTCGCCAACACGCGCGCGTGGCGCTCGTTCGCGCCGCTCAGGAAGCGCAATGCCAGGGTGCCCCGCAGGCGAAGCCGAGGAGCAACCCGTTAGGTGCGGGTAAGCGGCTTCGGCAGCTTCGAGCTGCCCGGAGCTCGCATACCGTCGATCGCGATCTCAACCAGGCGCGGCCAGCGCCCGAGGGCGGGGCCCTCTTCGGCGGCCGTGATCCGCCCGAGGCTGCAGGCGATCATCGGGATGTCCTGCCACTCGAGATCCTTGCGGAGCTCGCCGGAGCGCTGAGCTCTCTTGACGAGCTTGTCGCAGAGCTCGTCGAGCCCCACTGCCAGCGCCGAGGCGTTCATGACTCCCGGACGCGACCCCATCACCTCGCAAAGCCCCCGGTCGTCGGCCTGGATCTGCGCCGCGAAGCGGATGAAGTCGCAAAGGCCCTCCCAGGGATCTTCGGCTTCGATGCCCTCGCGGGCCTTCTCCGCGAGGCGCTCGAAGCGCTCGGCCGCAAGCGCCGCGATCAGGTCCTCCTTGTTGGGGAAGTGGCGGTAGACGGTGCCGACTCCTACCTTGGCGGCCTTGGCGACGTCCGGCATCTGGGCGTCCAGGCCCTCGTCGGCGAAGAGCTTCTTGGCGGCCGCGATGATCGCCCCGTGGTTGCGACGGGCGTCGGCACGAAGCGTCCGGTCGCTGCCGTCGTCATTCCGGGTGGGGCCGGGCTTGATCTCTGTGACAGGCGTCATGGGGTTCTCCGGGGGTTGAAGGCGATTCTCTCGAACTGTGCCGATGCTCACCTTGCAAGCGGAATCAGAATTCCGTATAGTGCCAAACCGAAACGGAAGTCCGATTCCGAATGAAGGGTACACCCAGGTGTCTGTTTCCACAAATCCCGTTCGTCATCTAGGTGAAACCGGCCCATGGAGCCGGGACACGAGTGAAAGGAGCCAACGGCGATGACCACCTATCAGGAATATCTGGAGAAACGCTGGACCGCGTTGATCCTGCTCTGCGTCGCGCAGTTCATCGTCGTTCTCGACGCGTCCATCGTCAACGTCGCCCTGCCGAGCATCGGCGAGGGACTCGACTTCTCGGAGGAGAACCTCCCCTGGATCGTGAACGCGTACGTGATCGCCTTCGGCGGCTTCCTGCTGCTCGGCGGACGGGCGGCCGACCTGCTCGGCCGCAGACGCGT
Organism: Solirubrobacterales bacterium; assembly: GCA_035264865.1. Lineage (GTDB taxonomy): Bacteria > Actinomycetota > Thermoleophilia > Solirubrobacterales > 70-9 > DASUPK01. The sequence goes on along the minus strand of DATFPJ010000077.1, from coordinate 2,329 downwards.
CTTCATGACTGGCCTGGCGGTGGTCGGGATCGCCTCGCTCGCGGCTGGCTTCGCGAACACCCAGGGGCAGCTGATCGCGGCGCGCGCCGCACAGGGCCTGGGCGCGGCGATCGTCTCGCCGGCGGCCCTCTCGATCGTCACCACCCTGTTCAAGGATGGCGCCGAGCGCAACAAGGCGCTGGGCGCGTGGGGTGCCGTGGCGGGCTCGGCCGGCGCCGCCGGCGTCCTGCTTGGCGGCATCCTCACCGACGGCCTCGGGTGGGAGTGGGTTCTTTGGATCAACGTTCCGGTCGCGGCCATCGCGCTTGCGTTCACGCCGGGCCTGATCCCCGAGAGCCGCTCGGAGTCCGTCACGCGTCACTACGACGCCGCGGGCGCCGTCAGCATCACCGCCGGCCTCTCCCTTCTGGCCTACTCGTTCCTCGACGCCAGCAGCTCGGGCTGGGGCTCGACCAAGATCGTCAGCCTGCTAGCGCTCTCCGCGGCCCTGATCGGGATCTTCGTGGCGATCGAGCTCCGCTCGAAGGCGCCGCTGGTCCCGTTCCGGATCTTCCGGCTCCGGACCCTGACGGGCGCCAACGTGGTGGGTCTGCTGCTCGGGGCCTCCCTGTTCTCGATGTTCTATTTCATCTCGCTGTACATGCAGCAGGTGCTGGGCTACAGCGCGATCCACGCCGGGCTCTCGTACCTGCCACTAGCCGTGACGATCATCGTCGCCGCGGGCATCGGGGGCCAGCTGGTCACCCGGTTCGGCTTCAAGCCGATCCTGGCGGCCGGCCTCGCCTTCGTCGCCATCGGGCTGGCGTGGTTCAGCCAGGTCTCCCTGGGTGGCGGGTTCCTGACCGACATTCTCGGTCCGTCGCTGCTGGCCGCCATCGGCCTGGGCTTTGGGTTCGTCACCTCGACGATCGCCGCGGTGGCGGGTGTCGAGGAGCGCGAACAGGGCCTGGCCAGCGGCCTGATCAACACCTCGCAGCAGATCGGCGGAGCGCTCGGCCTCGCCGTTCTCTCGACGATCGCCACCTCGCGAACGGCTGACGTGATGGCGGGTGGCGGCTCGACGCTGCCGAACGCCCTCACCGAGGGCTTCCAGAGCGCGTTTCTCGGCGGCGCGGTAATTGCGGCGCTCGGAGTGGTCGCGACGCTGGTGCTGATCCGGACCCGCGACAGCAAGGCGCACGTCGAGATGTCGAACGCCGAGGCCCCCGAGGCGGCACCCGCCCGCGCCTAGAAATGCGCGGGCCGCGGCTCGCGCCGCGCCACCTCATGCCGAACGTCCCGCGATATCCCCTAATCGGGGGTCTGCGGGACGTTCGCGCGTCATGCCGGGGCGGTCGGCGGAGGCGGTGGATGTCCCGGCGGCGGGCGGTCGCGCCGCAGTCCGGGCGTCCGGATCAGCTGGACCGGCTGGAGTGCGGAGCCGGGCTCGACGTAGAAGCGGACTCCGTCTCGCTCCTCGATCGCGGCGACGGCGCCCTCCCGGGCCCTCCAGGTGAGCGCCGCAGCGAGGGCGAAGCCCGCACCGATCGCAGCCACACCGGGGAAGAGGAAGCCAAGCGCGCCGGCGATCACCGCGAAGGCGCCGATCGGCCAGAGGCGGGCGAGGGCCGCGCGCGTCGGGTTGCCGAGCTCCGGAAGCGCCGTCGCCATCCGAGCGTCGGCCAGGACCGGCCGCATCGCCTCGGCGGCACGAGAGGGGCGGCCGAGGACGATCCCTCCGATCAGCGCCGCCGTCCACCAGCCGGCCGCGACGAACACCGTCAGCGTGTCGTCCCCGCCGCTCACGGCGATCACCGTAACGGCCGCGAGGACGGTCGCCGATCCCGCGGCCAGCAGGACGGTCATCCGCAGCAGGTCACAGAAGGTCACGGCGCGGCGAGCGCCTCCAGCACGGGCACGAATCCCGCCGGGCCGTCAACAGTCACGTCGGCCTCACGGGAGACCTCGGGAGGAGATTCCTCGGAGGCGACCGCCACGCACACCGACGTGCTCAAGGCGCCGTCGTGCTCGAGAGTACGCAGCGCCGTGAAGGCGTCGACGTCCGTGCGGTCATCGCCGCCGTAGAGGGCCGCCTCGATGGACCGGCCGTCGGCGTCCTCGGGCGTGGAGAAGGTGGAGAGCAGGACGGCGACGGCGATCCCCTTGTCGATGGCGACGTTGGGCCGGATCTCCAGCACCTTTCGCCCGCGGTGAGCGGCGAGCCCCAGCCAATCCGCCTCGCTGGCGATCTCGTTCGCGAGTGACTCCGCCTCGGCTTCATTCGAAGCCCCGCGCCAGTGCAGCGCGACGATCGCTCCCTTGTCCTCGATCCGGATGCCCGCCCCTTCCA
>DATFPJ010000076.1:0-2315 GCA_035264865.1 Solirubrobacterales bacterium | reverse complement strand
GGCGCGGAACTCGTCCTCGAGGTCTAGCGTCAGGTGCGGGAGACCCAGCGAGTGCGCGACGCGCCGCGCACCGAGCACGGCCTCGGGCGAGCAACAGCTGCGCTCCCCGTCCGTCCGCACGTCCGCCCAGAGCTTGAGCGTCACCGCCACCACCTCTCGGCCCGCCTCTCGCTCGCGGAGAGCGGCGACGGCCGAGTCGACGCCTCCGCTGAGAGCGACGAGCACGCGCTCGCCTGTCGCGGGGGGGTCGGCGAGGCGCTCCCCTGAGCCGGCGAGGCCGGAGAGCGCACGATGGAGCGCGTCGGCCGCCAGCACGGACGCGTGGCGATGGGTCGGCGCGAGGCCACCGAGCTGGGCCTCGATCTCGCTCGGACCGATCCGGGCGGCTTCCAGCACCGAGGAGCCCTCAGCCAGTTCGGCGGCCGCTGCCCCCGCCGCCGCGCTCGCGGCACAGCCCTCGTGAGCGAAGCTGACCCGCTCGATCCGCCCGTCGTCGGCGAGCAGCGAGATCCGCACCAGATCGCCGCACGGCGCGCCTCCGGCGGAGCCGCTGAAGGCGTGGTCCGGCGCGGGGCCGCGGCGCGCGTCGTCCCCCAAGTACTCCTCGAAGAGTTCCCTGTTCATGGCTTCGCCCTCGCTCATATTAGGGCGGCCTGGTGGGCGCTAGAGGCTCCAGCCTGCCGTTCCCCCGCCCCGGCTTGGTAACCCGTGTCGCACAGGTGGTGGTCTTACCGACGATCCCGCAGGACCGCCGGATATCGACCCCCAAGCCAGTTGTGTTGGGTCAACGTATGGAGCGGTTCGCGTACAGGCTCGGGCCTGCTTTCAACCTTAGACGATCGGATTCGGTCGTCAGCGGCGGCTTGGGGCTAGTCGGGCTCGTCGATCAGATACCAGGAGGAGATCAGTCCGTCGCGGACGCCGAGCTCGATGGCCACGCCGGAGGTGTCGGCGACGTTGCCCCGCTCTCGCCAGACGTACTGGAGCTCCGCGTGGACAAGGACGCCGCTCGGCGTGTCCTCGATCTCGAGCGGGGCGTAGCGGCGGACCAGGTGGTCGAAGACCTTGCCGGCCCAAGCCATCGCCGCCTCGCGGCCCTGGTGAACGGTGCGTTCGGTGCGGATCTCGACCTCCGGATGGACGAGCTTGCCCACCGCGGCCCGGTCGCCCGCGCTGAGGGCGGCCAGGAAGCGGCGGGCGAGCTCGTGCGAATCCTTCGTCTCTAACGCCCCCGCAGGTTCTGCACGAAGCGCCGCGGCTGGTCGCCGAGGCTGGCCTCTCTCGTGAAGCTCAGCCCCACGGCGACCAGTCCGAGGATCAGCAGCACCCACGGCCAGACCCCGAGCTTGAACGGCTCGGGCGGCTGCGAGTTGAGGTCGAGCCCGACGATTACCAGGAACAGGAACAGTCCGATCCCGCCGACGTAGGCGGGTCCCCTCGCCCCGATCAGGGACGCGATCCCGACCAGCCCCAGCGAGACGAGCAGCAGCAGGATGTCCCAGAGGTTGCTCGTCTCGATCGGCGGCGTGCCGGTGCCGAGCGGGTTGAGGTTGCCGAGTGCGGTGATGCCGAGTGAGCAGGCGATCACCGCCGCGATGCCCGCCGCGGTGAGGAGCTCGGACGCCTTCCAGAGGCCGAGGTCCCCGGCCGGCTCGGTCGCGGTAGCGGCCCTCTCGTCACCTCCCGGGTTCATGCGCCACACATATAGAGCGGCCGCCAGCAGCCCGATCGAGAGCAGGCCGAGGAGTCCGCGGTAGACGCCCCAGTGGGCGCCGATCCCGTCGGAGAGGATCTTGTTCCAGAATGCGCTCCAGGAGATGATCACCGCGATCCCGCCGAGCAGGACCTGGACGCGTACCCCGGCGACCAACCCGGCGTAGAAGGCGAGACCGGCCGTCACCGCGAACGTCCAGAAGAGGTTGAGCTCGGCGTTCGGGTTGCCGCCGAGCATGTCGACGAAGTGGAGCAACGCGAGCGGCGCGAGGATCAACCCGAACACGCTGTGCACGGCCTGCCAGGGGCGCAGGCGCCCGGTCCGGGGCCTGGTCAGGATCGCCCCGTACAGGTAGACGGCGGGAACGGCCAGCACGAGGAACATCGGGAAGTCGGCCCACTGCTCGGGGTTGCCTGAGAGAAACGGGCCCTTCCGGATGTAGACCATCGCGGCGGCGAGCCCGATCAGCAGCCCGCCGAACTCACGCAGCGCATCACGCGTGTCGTCAGGTGTGAATCGCTCGTTCATCGTCCTCCTTTGGCTGCATCGACTGCGGGGAACCTATGGGAGGTTCCCCTTCAGGGATGTGATTCGCTCGTAC